>NZ_MAQZ01000075.1:0-57791 GCF_001756285.1 Frankia sp. CgMI4 | reverse complement strand
CCAGATTGATCAGGTGCTGCACCGCCGTACGGGCACCGCCGACGTCATCGACCCGCACGCTGGGGAAACCGGGCACGCTCGCGCCGACCAGAACACCTGGTATGTTAAGCGCTTGTAGGGAGCGCATCTCCATCAGCGTGAGAGGTGGACACGGGACGAGTACCGCATCGACCCGCTTACGCAGCGGCAGCGCATCGAAGGGGCCCGAGTCGTCCCCGGGGTTGTACAGCAACAGATCCAGCCCGGCCTCCCGCAGCACCGCCTCGGCCCCCCTGAGGACCTGGAGGAAAACCCAGCCGGTCAGATCCGCGATCACCCCGATCGTGCGCGTGTGCCCGCTGGCCAGYCGGGACGCCTGCGGCGACGCCACGTACTCCAGCTGCGCGGCAGCCTCCCGCACCCGTCGTCGGGTGCTTTCGGCGACGTAGGGTAGTCCACGCAACGCCCGCGACACCGTCGCCGTGGAGACGCCCGCCAACGCGGCCACCTCCTCGATGCTGCCGCCCATCCCGGATTCCTCCTCAGCGCCCGACCTCCCGCCGGAACCCATCAGGCGGCCAATCCACCAGGCGGCCAATCCGTCAGGCGCCCGGCCCTACAGCGTTTGCAAGCGAGCCTACCTCAACGTGCGCAAGCGTTCACGAAACCGTTGATCTTCGGGGACTTCTTCCGGGTCCGTACATGGGGGGTCAGCTCGCCATGCCTGCCAAGGTTCGGGTGAGACACTCACACGGGTGCGGTTGGCTACCGGTCGGGGACAGCTCTCGGCCGTAGCAGGTTGTCGATGTAGTACTCGCGGACGACCCGGTGCGCGGGCGCACCGGGCCTGTCCAGCACAATGCTCGCGCGGCTTGTCCGGACAACTGCGCCGCCTGAAACACGCAAGGCTGCCTAGGCGAACATGGCAAACAGTTGTTCCCAACGAACCTGTTTCTCACGAACCACCCGGCGTAGCCACACCGCGAGCGGTTCGACGGCAACGGCGGCGGCCTGACCAGGCCCGCRTCGACGTCGTGTGGCGTGCGGGTGCAAGCGCCTGTCACCGGCGTACAAGCCCTCGCCGTTTACCGTGCCTACACTTTGGATCACACTCGATTCGACAGGTGAGGTTCGACAGCACCCCCCACAGACCCCTGGAGGCCAGCGATGTTGGTGCCTTTCGGCGCACGTGATTTCCTTGATCGAGCGGTCACGGTGTATGGCAGACGTGTCGGTGTCGTGGACGAACCGGACCAGCCCGCCCAGCCGTGGCCGGACCTGACCTACGCCCGCCTGGGTGAGACCGCCCGTGCGCAGGCGGCGGGCCTGGACGCCTTAGGCGTGGGCCACGGTGAGCGCGTCGCGATCGTGTCGCATAACAGTGCCCGCCTGCTCGCGTCGTTCTTCGGTGTCAGCGGGTACGGCCGGGTGYTCGTCCCGGTGAACTTCCGTCTCTCGCCGGAGGAGGTCAGCTACATCGTCGAGCACTCCGGCTCCGAGGTGCTGCTCATCGACCCCGAGCTGGAGGAGAAGCTCTCCGGCGTGACCGCGAAGCAGAAGTTCGTGCTGGGCGCCGAGAGTGACGCCGAGCTCTACCGCTTCGACGCCGAGCCCACGCCGTGGGAGCCGGATGAGAACGCCACCGCCACGGTCAACTACACCAGCGGTACGACCGCGCGCCCCAAGGGCGTGCAGATCACCCACCGCAACATCTGGGTCAACGCGGTCACCTTCGCGCTGCACGCCGGTGTCACCGATCGCGACGTCTACCTGCACACGCTGCCGATGTTCCACGCCAATGGCTGGGGCATGCCGTTCGGCATGACCGGTCTCGGCGTCCAGCAGGTGGTGCTGCGCAAGATCGACGGCCCGGAGATCCTGCGCCGCGTGGAGCAGCACGGCGTCACCGTGATGTGCGCCGCGCCGGCTGTGGTCAACGCCGTGCTCGACGCCGTCCGGGACTGGGACGGCGAGGTCCCCGGCCGCGACCGCGTGCGGGTCATCTGCGCGGGTGCTCCGCCGCCCACCAAGACGATCCAACGGGTCGAGKAGGAGCTCGGCTGGGAGTTCATCCAGATTTACGGCCTCACCGAGACCTCGCCGCTGCTCACGATCAACCGTTCCCGCGTGGAGTGGGACGACCTGCCGCCCGAGGATCGCGCGGGCAAGCTCGTCCGTGCGGGTGCGCCCGCTCTGGGTGTCACGCTCAAGCTCTCAGACTCCGGTGAGGTGCTGGCTCGCTCCAACGTGATCTTGGCGGGCTACTGGGAGCGGCCGCAGGAGTCGGCCGGGGCCCTGGCGGGCGGCTGGTTCCACACCGGTGACGGCGGCGTGATCGACGACGAGGGCTACCTGACGATCAGTGACCGCAAGAAGGATGTGATCATTACCGGCGGTGAGAACGTCTCGTCGATCCAGGTCGAGGACTGCCTGTTCGGCCACCCGGCAGTGGCCGAGGTCGCGGTGATCGGCGTGCCCGACGAGAAGTGGGGTGAGGCGATCAAAGCGCTGGTCGTGCTCGCCGAGGGCCGGACGGCGACCGAGGCGGAGCTGATCAAGCACTGCAASGAGCGGCTCGCCTCCTACAAGGCGCCCACCTCGGTGGAGTTCCGCGACCAGCTTGCCCGCACCGCCACCGGCAAGCTGCAGAAGTTCAAGCTGCGCGCCCCGTACTGGGAGGGCCACGAGCGCCAGGTCGACTGATCCGACCGGAGCGGATCCGTCCCGTGGACGGCACCCGAGGCACCGCGCCGACCGATCCGGCACCTTACCGGTACTCTACATAGAGTGACGAATGTGGTGCGTATGGTGAGTGTGAATCGGATGCCCGGTGCGGGGGACTGTGATAAAACCTAGATGCACAATTCAAGATTATCGGATGGGCTAATATCGGGCTACCGGGCGATTCCTGTGATCGGGCGGTTGCGACAGGTGGAGACCCTTGGTATGGGGGTGCGGGGGTCGCGCGGACGGAGGACGAAGCCTCGGTTCCGCGTCGATGTCCCTGTCCGCCGGGTGTTCGYCCGTTCATCGAAATCCGGCCTGTGAGAGATGTGGGGTAGTGGTGTCGCTGCGTTCGCGCCGGTCGTGTCTGGCCGTTCCCGGCTCGTCGCCGAAGATGCTGGGCAAGGCCCAGGGGTTGCCGGCCGATCAGGTGTTCTGTGACCTGGAGGACTCGGTCGCTCCTGGCGCGAAGGAGTCGGCGCGGGCGAACGTGGTCGCGGCGCTGAACGAGGGCGCCTGGGCGGGGAAGACCCGGGTGGTGCGGGTCAACGACCTGACCACGCGCTGGACCTACCGCGACGTGATCGAGGTAGTGGAGGGCGCGGGGGCGAACCTGGACTGCGTGATGCTGCCGAAGGTGCAGTCGGCGGAGCAGGTGGCGTGGCTGGACCTGCTGCTCACCCAGATCGAGAAGGTCATGGGGTTCGAGGTGGGCCGGATCGGGATCGAGGCGCAGATCGAGAATGCGCTGGGGCTGTCGAACGTCAAGGAGATCGCGTTCGCGAGCCCGCGGATCGAGACGATCATCTTCGGCCCGGCGGATTTCATGGCGTCGGTGAACATGCCGTCGCTGGTGGTGGGAGCACTCAGTCCGGACTATCCGGGTGACCCATTTCACTACGTGCTGTTCAAGATTCTCGAGGCCGCGCGCGCCCGCGGGGTGCAGGCGATCGACGGGCCGTTTCTGCAGATCCGTGATGTGGACGGATTCCGGGCGGTGGCGGGCAGGTCCGCGGCGCTCGGGTTCGACGGCAAGTGGGTGCTGCACCCGGGCCAGATCGAGGCGGCCAACGAGATCTACGCGCCCCGGCAGGCCGACTATGACCATGCCGAGCTGATCCTGGAGGCCTATGCCTGGCACACCTCGGCCGCGGGCGGTCTGACCGGTGCGGTGATGCTCGGCGACGAGATGATCGACGAGGCGAGCCGGAAGATGGCCGAGGTCGTCGCGGGCAAGGGCCGCGCCGCGGGGATGCAGCGTACGGTGAAGTTCGAACCACCGGTCGRCTGAATCCGTCCGAGTCGGGGCGGATCGGCGCGCCGGCACCCGGCGCGTGGCCATGATGAAACCATCCCGCTGCCTGAGTGCGTTTCTGCTCTCCCCTCAGGCATCGGGGGCAGCGACAGGAGCGGAACATGGGCAGGATCGCGCAGACCGACGGTCTGACCGAAGTGCAGCGGGACATCCTTGCGGCGGTACGGACCTTCGTCGACAAGGAGATTCTTCCCCATGCGAACGACCTCGAGCATCGGGATGAGTATCCCGAGGACATCATCGAGGCGATGAAGGAGATGGGCCTGTTCGGCATCACCATCCCGGAGGAGTACGGCGGGCTCGGCGAGTCCCTGCTGACCTACGCGCTCGTCGTGGAGGAGATCGCCCGCGGCTGGATGAGTGTCTCCGGGGTCATCAACACCCACTTCATCGTCGCCTACCTGATCCTCCAGCACGGCTCGGAGGAGCAGAAACGGCGGCTGCTCCCGGTCATGGCCACCGGCGAGCTCCGCGGGGCGTTCTCGATGAGCGAACCGGGCTGTGGCTCCGACGTTTCCGCGATCACCACCCGGGCCGACCGGGACGGCGATGAATACGTGCTCAACGGCCAGAAGATGTGGCTGACGAACGGCGCCCGCGCCGGCGTCGTCGCCACCCTGGTCAAGACCGACGAGGGTGCCCAGTCGGTCTACCGGAACATGACGACGTTTCTCCTGGAGAAGGAACCTGGGTTCCGGACACACGGCGGGATCACCATCCCGRGAAAGCTGGAGAAACTCGGGTACAAGGGGGTCGAGACCACCGAGATGGTGCTGGCCGACCATCGGGTGCCCGCGTCGGCGATCCTCGGCGGCGAGGCCGGCCGGGGCCAGGGCTTCTACCAGATGATGGACGGCGTGGAGGTCGGCCGGGTCAACGTCGCCGCGCGGGCCTGCGGGATCATGATCCGGGCGTTTGAGCTGGGTATCGCCTACGCTCAGCAGCGGCGGACGTTCGGCCGGCCCATCGCGGAGCATCAGGCCATCGCGTTCAAGCTCGCCGAGATGGCGACCAAGGTGGAGGCCGGGCATCTGATGATGGTCAGCGCCGCCCGCAGGAAGGACGACGGGCAGCGCAACGACGTCGAGGCCGGGATGGCCAAGTACCTTGCCAGCGAGTACTGCCACGAGGTGACGACCGAGGCTTTCCGGATCCACGGCGGCTACGGCTACTCCAAGGAGTACGAGATCGAGCGCCTGTACCGGGAGGCCCCCTTCATGCTCATCGGAGAGGGGACCTCCGAGGTACAGAAGCGCATCATCAGYCGGGCATTGCTGAAGGAGTACCAGCTTCCGGGCTGAGGGGCCGGTGCGTCTCTGACGAGTTGAGTATGCTGTGATCAGGTGAGGGAGTTCCAAATGCAGTTCGGGCGTTACTTCGAGGAGTTCGAGGTAGGTGCGGTTTACAAGCACTGGCCGGGCAAGACGGTCACCGAGTACGACGACCATCTCTTCTGCCTGCTCACGATGAACCATCATCCGTTGCACCTGGACTCTCATTTCGCCGAGGAGACCACTCAGTTCAAACGGAACGTCGTCGTCGGGAACTACGTTTACTCCCTGCTGCTGGGAATGTCGGTGGCCGACGTATCCGGGAAGGCGATCGCCAACCTGGAAGTCGAGTCGCTACGGCACGTGAAGCCGGTGTTCCACGGTGACACGATCTACGGCGAGTCCACCGTCCTGGACAAGGTCGAGTCGAAGAGCAAGGACGACCGCGGGATCGTCACCGTCGAAACCCGCGGTTACAACCAGGACGGCGTCCTTGTCTGCATCTACCGCCGCAAGGTCATGGTGCCCAAGCGGGCCTACGGCGAGGCACGCGGCGGCGAGCAGCCTGGCCGGCCGGAACCCCGGACGGAAGGCTGAGATGGCGGGCGCGGGCCGGGCGGAGCCGAAGCGGGACCGTCCGTGGATCATCCGCACCTATGCCGGGCATTCGAGCCCGGCCGAGAGTAACGCGCTGTATCGGCGCAATCTGGCCAAGGGGYAGACCGGGTTGTCGGTGGCGTTCGATCTGCCCACGCAGACGGGCTATGACCCCGATCACGCCCTTGCCCGTGGCGAGGTGGGCAGGGTAGGGGTGCCGATCGCGCATCTCGGTGACATGCGGCGGTTGTTCGACGGGATTCCGCTGGCGCGGATGAACACGTCGATGACGATCAACGCCACCGCGATGTGGCTGCTGGCGTTGTACCAGGTGGTCGCGGAGGAGCAGGGGGCCGATCCGGCGGAGCTGGCCGGGACGACCCAGAACGACATCATCAAGGAGTATCTGTCGCGGGGGACCTATGTCTTCCCGCCGGGTCCGTCGCTGCGCCTGATCACCGACCTGATCGCCTACACGGTGGCCGAGTTGCCCCGCTGGAACCCGATCAACATCTGCAGTTATCACCTGCAGGAGGCCGGGGCCACGCCGGTTCAGGAACTGGCCTATTCCATGTGCACGGCGATCGCGGTGCTCGATGCCGTGGCCGCCGCGCGGGGGATCCCGGTGGGCCGGGCTGACGCGGTCCGGGCTGGCGCGGTCCGGGCTGGCGCGGACCGCGGGGAGCTGGAGCGGGCGGATTCGGAGTGGATGGGTGAGGTGTGTGGTCGGATCTCCTTCTTCRTCAACGCCGGAGAGCGTTTCGTGGAGGAGATGTGCAAGATGCGGGCGTTCACGGCGTTGTGGGATGAGCTGCTGACCTCCCGGTACGGGGTTCGGGAGCCGGCGCAGCGCCGGTTCCGGTACGGGGTGYAGGTCAACTCGCTGGGGCTGACCGAGGCCCAGCCGGAGAACAACATCATCCGAATTGTGCTGGAGGCGCTGGGGGTAACCCTGTCGAAGGACGCGCGGTGTCGGGCGTTGCAGCTGCCGGCCTGGAACGAGGCGCTGGGCCTGCCCCGGCCGTGGGACCAGCAGTGGTCGCTGCGCATTCAGCAGATCCTCGCTCATGAGACCGATCTGCTGRAGTATGACGATCTGTTCGCCGGTTCGGTCGTGGTGGRGAAGCGGGTCGATCAGCTCGTGGCCGCGGCCAGGGCGGAGATCGACCGGGTTCAGGAGATGGGGGGCGCCGTCGCCGCGGTCGAGAGCGGCTATATGAAGTCGCAGCTGGTGACGTCCCAGGCGGCGCGGCGGGCTCGCATCGAGAGCGGTGAGGATGTTGTCGTCGGGGTGAACCGGTTCACCGAGACCGAGCCGAATCCGCTGCTCGCCGATCTTTCCGCCGCGATCYAGACGGTCGATCCGGCGCTGGAGGAGGCGACCCGCGCGGAGCTGGCGGCCTGGCGGGCCGCCCGCGACGACCGGGCGGTGACGGAGGCGCTGCTCGGCCTGCGGACGGCGGCCGGGACGGACGCGAACCTGGTTCCCGCCACGCTGGCCTGCGCCCGGGCCGGGGTCACGACGGGGGAGTGGGGGGACACGCTGCGGGAGGTGTTCGGGGAGTACCGGGCACCGACGGGGGTCGGCGAGGCCACCGTCGCCGGTGGTGGCGGGGCCGCCCTCGACGAGCTGCGGGCCCGGGTGGCGCGCACGGGGTCCGAGCTGGGCCGTCCGGTGAAGATGCTGGTCGGTAAGCCCGGTCTCGACGGGCATTCCAACGGCGCCGAGCAGATCGCGCTGCGGGCCCGTGACGCCGGTTTCGAGGTCGTCTACCAGGGGATCCGGCTGACGCCGGCGCAGATCGTGGCCGGGGCCGTCGAGGAGGACGTGCACGTCGTCGGGCTGTCGGTGCTCTCCGGTTCCCATCTCGACCTGGTGCCCCAGGTGCTGACGGGGCTGGGGGCGGCCGGGGCGGGTGAGATCCCCGTCATCGTGGGCGGCATCATCCCCGCGGCGGACGCGGACGAGCTCGCCCGACTCGGGGTGGCCGCGGTGTTCACGCCCAAGGACTACGAGCTCACCGCCATCATCCGGGGCATCCTCGACGTCGTACGGGCCGCCAACAAGCTCGATCAGTGAGCTCGATCAGTGAGCTCGATCACCGAGCTCGATTGGTGAGCTCGATCACCGAGCTCGATTGGTGAGCTCGATTAGTGAGGTGGCCGTGACGGTTGGGGATGGTACCCGGGTGGGCTCGTCGATCGAGTCGGTGACCGAACTCGTCACCGCCGCCGTCGCGGGCAACCKCCGCGCGGTGGCGAGGCTCATCTCCATGGTCGAGGACGGTTCGCCGTACCTGCAGCGAACCGAGCAGCTGCTGATGCCTCGCACCGGGGGCGCGCAGGTGATCGGCCTCACCGGGGCGCCGGGGGTCGGCAAGTCCACCTCCACCTCCGCGCTGGTGGGCGCCTATCGGGCTGCGGGCCGGCGGGTCGGCGTGCTGGCCGTCGACCCCTCGTCCCCGTTCACCGGCGGCGCGCTGCTCGGCGACCGGATCCGGATGGTCGAGCACGCCACCGATCCGGGCGTCTTCATCCGCTCGCTGGCGACGCGCGGAAGTCTCGGCGGCCTGTCGACCGCCACGCCCCAGGCCCTGCGGGTTCTCGACGCCGTCGGGTTCGACGTCGTCCTGATCGAGACCGTCGGGGTGGGACAGGCCGAGGTGGACATCGCCGCCCTGGCGGACACCACGCTCGTCCTGGTCGCCCCAGGGATGGGGGACGGCGTCCAGGCCGCCAAGGCGGGCGTTCTGGAGATCGCCGACGTGCTGGTGGTCAACAAGGCCGACCGGCCGGGTGCGGACCGGACGGTCAACGAGCTCACCGCCATGCTCCGGATGGGCGGTGCCGGCCGCGGGGAGGACGACCGGCGTCCGCAGGTCGTGCGGACGGTCGCCGCCACCGGGCAGGGGGTGGCCGAGCTCGTCGAATCGATCGAGGCCCATCGGGACTGGCTGCTGCGCACGGGGCAGCTGCAGCGCCGACGGCGTCGGCGCGCGGTCGACGAGATCTCGCGGATCGCCTTCGCCCGGCTGCGGGAGCGGATCGGGGACCTGCGGCCCGGAGCCGCGATCGACCAGCTCGCCGACGAGGTCGTCGCCGGCGGACTCGACCCCCACACCGCGGCCGATCGTCTCCTCGACGAGGCACTCGCCGCTCAGGCCGCCGTTGGCCTGGCCGCCGGTCACACCGGTGCGGTGAAACCGACCAGGTAACCGCGGTCGTGGCAGCAGCGGCAGGGGTCGATCACCAGCACGGTCCGGACCTGACCGGCCCGGAAGCCCGCCACATGAGACACCGTGCGGCATCGACCATGGCAGGTCGGGCAAATGGTGTTCGGCTTGGCGTCCACGTGACGGTACCTTCCCGGGATGACGGGACATAACCTCGGGGCGGCCTCCGTACCTCGGGGCACCCCCGTACCTCGGGGCACGCGGTGTCGGGCGAGTTCACGTTCTCGGGTCGAAGGCCGAGACGGCGGCCAGCTGCTCGAACAGCGCGCGTTCCCGGGCGKTCAGGGCCGGCGGCACCGCCACGCGCACCTCGGCGTGCAGGTCGCCGGGCGGGCCGGTGGGGTTGGGTAGGCCGGCGCCGCGTAGGCGCAGCCGCCGGCCGCTGGACGATCCTGCCGGGACGCGCACCTTGATCTCGCCGCCGGGGGTGGTGACCGGGACCCGGGCGCCCAGGGCGGCCTCCCAGGGGGTGACCGGCAGCGGGACGTTGATGTCTCGTCCGGACAGCCGGTAATACGGATGCGGCGCGATCTTCACGTGTAGGTAGAGGTCGCCGGGCTGGCCGTGCCTGCTGCCGCGGCCGCCTTGGCCGGCCAGCCGGACGCGCTGGCCTTCGACCACCCCCCGCGGGATGGTGACCTGGTAGCTGCGTGGGCTCCCGCCGGGGCCGGCGAGGGTGATCTGACGCCGCCCGCCCCGGTAGGCCTCCTCGACGGTCAGCTCGAGCTCGGCTTCCTGGTCGGCGCCGGGGATCGGCCCGGTCGCGCCGTGGGCCCCGAACAGATCACCGAACAGGTCACCGAAGATGCTCCCGCCGAGGCCCGCGCCACCGGGGCCGGCGCGTCCGAAACCCCTGTCGGCGAAGTCTGCGAAGTCGGTGCCATCGGCGAAGTCGGCGCCGCCGAAGCTCGGTTCGGCCCGGACCCGGCCGGTGCGGCTCCAGCCCCGGCCGGCCTGGCCGAAGTCCGGCCCGGCGGTCACCCGTCCGTCGTAGTCCTCGGGGATGCGCCGGAAGTCCGCGCCGAACCGGTCGTAGCGCGCCCGCGTCTTCGGGTCGGACAGCACGCGGTACGCCTCACCGATCTCCTTGAACCGCTCCTCCGCCTCCGGGCCGCGGTTGACGTCGGGGTGGTAACGGCGGGCGAGGCGGCGGTAGGCCTGCTGGATCTCCTCGGCGCTCGCGCCCCGGCCGACACCGAGAAGCTGGTAGTAGTCCTGGGCCACGGCCGGTCACTCCGCGGGCCCGCCGGTGCCGCCCGGGTCCGGGCCGATCTCGCCTGGTTGCCGGGCGCCGCCGGGCGGTTCGCCCGGAGGGCGGCTGACGGCGACTCCGGCGGGGCGTAGCTGCCGTCCGGTGTCGCCGTAGCCGGGGCGGATCACGGCCACCACCGTGCCGGCTGGGACGTTCGGTTCCTCGACGGCGGCCAGCGCCTCGTGCCGGGTCGGATCGAACGGCACCCCGACCTCGTCGTGGCGCGGGTAGCCGAGCCGGGCCAGCACGTCCACGGCCTGGTCCCGGACCGTCCGGACACCCGCCACGAGCGAGGTGGGGTCGGCGTCGGCGTGGGTGAGCGCGAGGTCGAGATGGTCGAGGACCGGCAGCCAGGCGGCCGCCGCGTGGGCCCGTTCGGCCGCCCGATCCCGCTCCAGCTCCCGGACGGTCCGTTTACGCAGGTTGTCCAGGTCGGCGGCGGCCCGCCGCCACCGGTCGGTCAGCTTGTCCACCTGCATGGCGAGCGCCACACTGTCCAGGACCGTCTCGGTCGGGAGATCGTCCGCGCCGACGGGGCCGGCGTGGGCGGTGGCCTCTCCGCTACTCCGGTCCACGGTCTGGTCGGTGGTCTGGTCGGCGCCGTGGCCGGTCCGGTCTGGGCGCTGTTCGCGCGGCATGTCGTTCGCCATCATGGGTCGGTCTCGGTTGGCATGGGTCAGCCCCGGTCGAACTCGGCGTCTACCACGTCGTCGCCGCCAGGGGTGCCGCCGCCAGGTGGTGGCTGTGGGCCGCCCGGGGCGGTGTCGGTCGGGCTGCCGCCGGTTCCCTCGGTGGGGGCGGCCTGGCCGGTTCGGGCGGCGGCCAGGCCGTGGTAGATCTGTTGGAGATCCGAGGTCAGGGCGCGGACCCGGTCCACCGGAGCCTCCTCTTTGATGGCCTGGCGGGCGTCGGCGACCAGCAGGTCGGCGCGGGCCTTCTCGTGGGGCGGGGCGGCGTCACCGAGTTCGGCCAGCAGCCGTTCGACGCGGTAGGCGACCGAGTCCAGCTCGTTGCGGGCGTCGATTGCGGCGCGTAGCGCCTGGTCGGTGGTGCGGTTACGCTCCGCCTCGGTGATCATCCGTTCGACCTCCTCCTTGGGGAGGTTGGAGGTCTCACTGATCGTGATCGACTGCTGGGCTCCGGTGTCCTTGTCGCGGGCGGTGACGTTGAGGATGCCGTTGGCGTCGATGTCGAAGGTGACCTCGACCTGCGGTTCGCCGCGGGGCGCCGGGCGGATGTTTTCCAGGCGGAAGCGGCCGAGTACCCGGTTGTCGGCGGCGCRTTCGCGTTCGCCCTGCAGTACCACGATGTCCACGGCCGGCTGGTTGTCCTCCGCGGTGGAGAACACCTCGGAGCGTCGCACCGGGATCGTGGTGTTGCGTTCGACGATTTTCGTCATCAGGCCGCCGCGGGTCTCCACCCCGAGGGAGAGYGGGGTGACGTCGAGCAGGAGCACGTCGGAGACTTCGCCCTTGAGCACCCCGGCCTGGATCGCCGCGCCCAGGGCGACGACCTCGTCGGGGTTGACGCTCATGTTCGGTTCCTTGCCGCCGGTCAGCCGCCGGACCAGTGCCTGCACCGCGGGCATCCGGGTGGCGCCGCCGACGAGGATCACCTCGTCGAGGTCGTCGGCACTGATCTTGGAGTCCTCCATCGCCTGGCGGACCGGTCCCATGGTCCGTTCGACCAGGTCGGCGGTGATCTGTTCGAAGGTGGAGCGCATGACCGTGGCGGTCAGGTGCCGCGGCCCGGTGGCGTCGGCGGTGATGAACGGCAGGTTCACCTGGGTCTGGGTGACCGCGCTCAGTTCGACCTTGGCCTTCTCCGCGGCCTCGAACAGCCGTTGCAGTGCCTGGGGGTCCCGGCGCAGGTCGATGCCCTGTTCCCGGTGGAACCCGTCGGCGAGGTAGTCGACCAGCCGGYGGTCGAAGTCGTCCCCGCCCAGGTGGCTGTCCCCGGCCGTGGCCCGGACCTCGACCACCCCGTCGCCGACGTCGAGGATGCTCACGTCGAACGTGCCGCCGCCGAGATCGAAGACCAGGACGGTCTCGTGGCCCTTCTTGTCCAGCCCGTACGCCAATGCGGCGGCGGTCGGCTCGTTGATGATCCGCAGCACGTTCAGGCCGGCGATCCGGCCGGCGTCCTTCGTCGCGGTGCGCTGCGCGTCGTTGAAGTAGGCCGGCACCGTGATGACCGCTTCGGTGACCTTCTCGCCCAGGTTCCGCCCAGCGTCGTCGGCCAGCTTGCGCAGCACCAGCGCGCTGATCTCCTCCGGCGCGTAGAGCTTGTCCCGGATTCTGAACCGGGCGGCGCCCTCCGGGCCCGGGACGACGTCGAAGGCGACCGCTTTGGCCTCCTYGGTCACCTCGTC
Source organism: Frankia sp. CgMI4 (assembly GCF_001756285.1). Taxonomy (NCBI): domain Bacteria; kingdom Bacillati; phylum Actinomycetota; class Actinomycetes; order Frankiales; family Frankiaceae; genus Frankia; species Frankia sp. CgMI4. The sequence continues at coordinate 45,049 of NZ_MAQZ01000075.1, read as the reverse complement.
ATAGCGGCGGCCGATGAACCGCTTGGCCGAGTAGATCGTGCCCTTCGGGTTCAGGATCGCCTGCCGTCGCGCCAGCTGCCCGACCAGGCGTTCACCGCTCTCGGTGAACGCCACCACCGACGGTGTCGTCCGCGCACCCTCCGCGTTCGGGATGACCCTCGGCTCGCCACCCTCCCAGGCGGCGATCACCGAATTGGTCGTCCCCAGATCAATGCCGACTGCCTTCGCCATCGAATGCTCCTCCAGAAGCGAACCTCACACATATGACGAATCGGGCGTTCCCACGCCGTGAGCAGGCTTCACGCGGATAAACCGGCCCCACAGCAGGGAACCTGTCCAGGATTTGCCCAGCAAAACGCATTGCCTACGGAGTATCGCTTGTCGGCAGGCGAAGGAAGAGATCACGAAAAGGCCTTGATCGCCAGTAGGTCCTGATTGCCAGGGGAGCTGGAGCACCGGGAGAGCTGGAGCACCGGGAGAGCTGGAGCACCGGGAGAGCTGGCAGAGCCACACCGGTCGGGGCCGGGCCGGGGCAGGATCGGGCCGGGTCAGGACAGGGACCGGGGGCCTGAGCCCGGCAGGACGGGCAGCACCGGGCAGCGCCGCTTTCTGGCCCTACAGCCGATTTCTGGCCTACAGCCGGCTGCAGCCGGGTGTCTCTCGGCCGCGGCCCGCAGTTTTCGGGCCGGCGAGGCAGGGGTAGAGGCAAGGCATAGTCAATTGGACGCAAAGGTGATAGCCGGCCGGCCTGGCCGGAAGGAGTGAGGATCATGACACTACCCGTACGACGCGGAGAAGGCCTGGGAACGCTGGCACGGTGGGATCCGTTCCGGGAGATCGAGGACGCCTGGACCCGCATGGGCAATCTGCTCGGCGACGTCATAGGCGGCGTCGAGGGCCGTCCGGCGCGGTTGCTGGGCGGYATGGTGCAGCCGGTCGACATTGAGGAGACCGAGGACGCGTTCGTGATCGATCTCGATCTTCCCGGGGTGCGCCGGGAGGACATCTCCGTGGACCTGCGTGACARCGAGCTGTTCGTCACCGGTGAAATCAAGGAGCGGGAACGCACGGGAGTACTGCGCCGCCGTAGCCGCCCGGTGGGCCGGTTCGAGCACCGCATCGCCGTGCCGGGTGACATTGATCCGGAATCGGTGCACGCCACCCTGGCCGACGGAGTACTCACCATCCGGCTGGCGAAGGCCAAGCGGAGCCAGCCCAAGCACAYCGAGATCAGCACCGGCCCCGAGGGYCAAGGCACCGGCCCCGAGGGCCAAAGCTGACTGAGCGCCTGGTATACAACTGAGCGCGCCTGGTACCCGGACCCGCCAGCGCGCCCTCCACCGGGACCCCGGCAGACCCGGCCTGTCTAGCCGGTCGGCTTGCCCCGCCAGCAGGCGATACCGACGATTTGTAATTAAGGTGTTGCATGTCGCGAGGATGGGCCTGCGATGTTTGCGGAGTCCGGTCGCGTTCTGCTTCAGGGGAACTATCATGCCAAAGATCATCGCTTACGAGGAGGAAGCACGGCGCGGGCTGGAACGTGGCATGAACCAGCTGGCCGGCGCCGTGAAGGTGACGCTCGGTCCGAAGGGGCGCAACGTCGTCCTGGAGAAGAAGTGGGGCGTTCCCGCCATCACCAATGACGGCGTCTCCATAGCCAGGGAGATCGAGCTCGAAGATCCGTATGAGAAGATCGGTGCCGAGATGGTCAAGGAGGTCGCCAAGAAGACCGACGAGGTGGCCGGCGACGGCACCACGACGGCGACCGTTCTGGCGGAGGCACTGGTCCATGAGGGCCTGCGGAACGTGGCCGCGGGCGCGAACCCGATCGCCCTCAAACGTGGCATCGAGCTGGCTGTCGAGCGGGTCTGTGGGGAACTGGCCAATCTGTCCAGGGAGCTGGAAACCAAGGATCAGATCGCCTCAACGGCCTCGATCTCGGCCGGCGGGGACACCGCGATCGGCCAGATCATCGCCGAGGCGATGGACAAGGTCGGCCGGGACGGCGTCATCACCGTCGAGGAGAGCAACACCTTCGGCCTCGAGCTGGAGCTCACCGAAGGTATGCGTTTCGACAAGGGCTACATCTCGCCGTACTTCATCACTGATCAGGAGCGGATGGAGTGCGTCCTGGAGGACCCCTACATCCTGGTCGCCAACATCAAGATTTCGCTGGTCAAGGACCTGCTCCCGCTGTTGGAGAAGGTCATGCAGGCCGGCAGGCCGCTGCTGGTCATCGCCGAGAACGTTGAGGGGGAGGCCCTGGCGACCCTGGTCGTCAACAAGATCCGCGGTACGTTCCGGTCCGTGGCCGTGAAGGCGCCGGGTTTCGGCGAGCGGCGCAAGGCCATGCTCGGCGATATCGCCGTTCTGACGGGCAGTCAGGTGATCAGTGAGGAGGTTGGTCTCAGGCTGGAGAACGCCGACCTCGAYCTGCTTGGCCGGGCCCGCAAGGTTGTCGTTACCAAGGATGACACGACCATTATCGAGGGCGCCGGCGACCCGGGCCGGATCGCCGGTCGGGTCAGCCAGATCCGTAGCGAGATCGAGAAGTCGGACTCCGACTACGATCGCGAGAAGCTGCAGGAGCGGCTGGCCAGGCTCGCCGGTGGCGTGGCCGTCATCAAAGCCGGCGCGGCCACCGAGGTCGAGCTCAAGGAGCGTAAGCACCGCATCGAGGACGCGGTCCGCAACGCGAAGGCCGCCGTTGAGGAGGGCATCGTCCCCGGCGGTGGGGTGGCTCTGCTGCTGGCCTCGGGGGCTGTCTTCGACGGGCTGGAGGTGGCTGAGGACGAGCGGACCGGGGCCGAGATGGTGCGCCGCGCGTTGACCGAGCCGCTCCGGCAGATCGCGGTCAATGCCGGCCTGGAAGGCGGCGTCGTGGTCGAGAAGGTCCGCAACCTGCAACCGGGGTGGGGGCTGGACGCCGCCACCGGCGAGCACGTCAACATGCTCGAGGCCGGGATCATCGACCCGACCAAGGTCACCCGCTCCGCCCTGCAGAATGCCGCATCCATCGCCGGGCTGTTCCTCACCACCGAGGCCGTCGTTGCCGAAAAGCCAGAGGAAAAGGAAACCGCGGCAGCGCCAGCTGGTGGGGGTGGCCTGGAGTACTGAAAAAATCGGAATGCGAGCTGATCGGAGCCGACCGACGGTGACTGGTACAGCCGGATCGGGTTGTCCGGAGGGCATCGGTGAGAGGACGCGGGCTGAAACGCCTCCGCTCCGTCCAACCGTCGGAGCCGGGCACGCCCCCGTCYAGAGCATCTGCCGTGGCCACCACGAACTCGGGACCGATGCCGACCCGTTGCCGCAGTTATCAACTGCCTTCACCGAGTTCGCCCACGCCGTCTGATCATCGTGTTCCACCTGGGTGTCAGCATGCGGTGGCCCTCTGTGACGGGATGTTGACGATCAGATCTTCCTCGTCCCGTACAGAAGGCCACCTTTATGGGGCGACACGTCGGCTATCTCGAAGGTTGACATCGGAAACATGCGGAAGCCCACCGGTGCTCGACGCGCGGCGGCGGTCATCACGAATCCCGCGAATACCCAGAAAGCCAGGTGACCACGGCGGTCTCGTGCCCAGGTCACGCATCATTCAGAGCGAGGCAGCCCCGCTGCAACTACCAAGTTCGAGGGTTTGGACCGCTACTTGTCGGAACTCGACGCGTACCGATCGTGAACATGGTGATGGCCTGGCCGGACGGTGAGATGGTAGGTGATATCTGCGGAGAAGGGGCCGGTGATGTCGGATCGTCCGGTTCCACCGAAGGTGATCGTGTGGMGGCCCGGCGCAAGTGGCTTGAGGAGTAGGTAGATGCCGTCAGCCACGGCAGGCGTGTAGATGCCCGCCGGGGCATTGAAGATGTTGTCATCGGGGAGCGTGATGCTGAACGGATGCGCGCACCGGTGGACGGGTCCGGCGCAAGCCCGGTACCTTCGCAGCTTTCCTACTGGTATGCCATCGACGCTGGCGTGGAGGTTGGCGAACGACAAGCCTGCCTCCATCTCGCGCCACAGCTCCCGGGCCGTGCGATTTTCCCCGGGGTTGTTGGCGTCGAAGACGTTGACGAGCGGAAAGAAGAGTGCCTTGCCCGCGGGTACCGTGCAATCGTTTCGAACGACTTTTTCGCCACCGAAGGCGCCGACCAGGAAGAATACCGAGCCAGATTGGCCCACGTTACACAACGCGCCAGTTGGGTCAATCAGCGGGTTCGTGGTGGTTGGCTGCGCCAGTGCGTACTGCCACCATGCCGCCGACCAGGCACCATAGCTCTTCCCAAATACGCGTGCCCCCGGGGGCACGACACCCGGGTTGCCCGACGCCGCGTTAGCGGCCGGAGCCGAGACTATCGTCAGCGCCAGGGCCGCGACGAGCGCTGGCAGCAGGCGCCGAATTCTGGTAATATCGACCATGATTCACCTCTACCGAGAGTCTTATGGATCATGATTGCGGTCTTGCCGTAAGGTGCGATGATCGTCGTTCCCCACGGCAGTCAGCCTGGAGCCTCCGGTAGCCGATACAGAATGTCAATCACCGATCCATCATGGTTTCTCGACGGTGGATGAGGGACGCCAGATAGAGGCGGACGAATGACGCTGGGCGGGGTCAAATGGCAACTCCACGCTGTTCGTGAGCTGATCGAAGAAACGAAAGAGTGGCGGTCTCGGTAGAATATTTCGGTCTAATTCATGTGTAAATTTGATACCACGTAATGGCATTTCGACCCGGTTTTCCTCCGGGGATTCCGGACTGCTTGCTGTGTGCTTGCAAGATGTTTGCGCTTGCTATTGTGATCTTGCCGTGCGCCCGGACCATGATCGGCAACATCCCGTGGTAGGCCCCCATCGACGGCTCGACGGGCGGTGTGGGCGAGAAAAGAGGCTCGCTGACCGGTCCAACTCGGTCGACCGCGGCGGTCAGCCTTCCGGGGTGTTCCCGGTGCCGGGCACGGGTCCGCCGAACTGCCGACGGAAGGAACCGAGCAGGTGGTCGAGGCCCCAGAGGAACTGGTCCCGGGTGCCGGTCGAGCCGAGCAGATCGGCCACGGCCTCGGCTGCCAGCAGGTGTCCCCAGAGGTAGACGAACATCGTGCAGATGATCCTGTTCGCGTCCTCCGGTCCGATACCGGCGTCGATGAGCAGATCGTGCAGGAAGCTCGCGTTGCGTACCGCGGAGGGGCTGCCGGCCATCTGCCGACCCATGTGTGCCGCGAGCCCCGGGTAGGCGGCGGCAACGTCATGCGCGCTGGTGAAGCAGCGCCCTAGGCGGTCGGCCCAGTCGCCGGTCTCGGGGCCTGGAAGGTCGATGCGGCCGAGCGCGTCGTCAACGACGCGCTCGACGATGAGATTCTTGGTGGGGAAGCGTCGGTAGATCGCGGGGGCCGTAACGCCGAGCTCCGCGCACAGGGGTCGGACCGTGAGATGGTCGAGCCCGTCGCGCCGAGCGATCGTGTCGGCCGCCGCGATGATCTGCTCGCGGGTGACCGCCCGGGGACGCATAGCGTCCTTTCTACCCGCCGCGAGACGGTGGTTCTACCTGGCGCGAGGTCCTGACAGTGGCCCGCCGCCGCGGACCCCTGGATCGGGTGGAGGCGGTTCCGAGGGCATGTCCGGCACGGGCCTGGCGTCGTACCGGTCCGGGACGAACAGCCCTCGTCCCGTCGGCCGCGCCGGCCGAAGGTAGAGGTACGGCCCGCCGTAGGAGGCCGGGACGAGAGAGGAGGAGATCATGATGATGGTCTGGGGTGGGTACAACTGGGGTTGGGGTAGTTGGCTGCTGATGACGTTCAGCATGGTCGTGGTCTGGGGGCTGCTCATCGGGGCGCTGATCGCCCTGCTGCGCGCCGGTCTCGACCGGCGATCGGGGACGTTGGCCGGACGGCCTGTCAACGGGTCGGCCCAGCGGATCCTGGCTGAGGGCTACGCCCACAGTGACCTCGACAAGGGCCGCGGTGACCTCGGCGAGGAGGGGTACCCTCACCCGGGCGCGCCGCGGGACCRGCGCAACCCGACCGGTCTCGCCAAGGTCGGTTGAGCACATTCTGGAGGTCAGAGTCACCGCAGGTTCTGGTGCCCCGCCCGGCCGCCCGCGACATCTCGGGAACCATTCTGGGAAGGGAACGCGGACCTACTGGGCACCGGCGAGTCTGGGTGCGCCGGCCCGGGGCAGGCACCGCGCTCCACCATCACTATCAGACTGGCATGTCCGCCGCCGCTCGGCGAATTCCGGCACTGCGCGTCCGGGRCTCAGGAAGGCCCAAAGCGAAGAATGAACCAGTCGGCGGCCTCGCAGGCCACTCTGTGGAGCTCTAATGCTTTCCTGACTCCGACGCTTTCGTTGAGGCCGTGGGCGATCCTGTTCCGCCGATCGACTAACGTGGCCAGCTCGCGGCGCAGCCGACCGTCGTCCGCGTCGAGCAGTGCGCTCAGCTCCTGGCGCAGGCCTTGGTCGAAGCGCCCGGCCAGGGTCTCGAGCGCCGCAGGCGTCGGGTTCTGCGTCCGCTCCAACCAGCCAAGCGAGAAGTTCCTGACGTGGCCGTAGGACAGCCTGCTGGTGTAGGCGCGGAATGTCCCCGCCACGGTCTGCTCCAGATATCCGCAGCTTCGGATCACCAGTAGTCGCGCAAGCCAGGAAACGACCTCCTGATTATCCGCAACTCTTGCCTGATCTTGTACCAGTGCAGCTAGCTCGGACAGGCGGTCTAAAATAATTCTGGTCTCAGTCGGCGGCCAGGTCTCGGCGCGTTCTCGCCTGCTCATGTCAGATGCGGGAGAAAGCTCTCGTTGCCAGCGCCAGGCGCATCCGCACACTCTCCTCGTCGGCCGTTGCGCGCGTGGTCACGTAATCCAGGTCGGGTTCGTTGAGGAGCGCGTCGATGGCGCGGCTTACCTCAGCTGCGGTCGGTTCGCTACCGGCATCAAGCCTACGGGCCAATCCTACCAAAAGCGCCTCGGTGAGAGCCGCATTGAGCTGACGCCCCCGGCCGCGAATGGCGCTTCTTCCGGCCTCCTCCAACACAAGCTGTGCTGCCCTGTCGAATCGTTTTTCGATCAACTCGGCGTCCAGTTCGTTCAGTCGGCGGTGAGCGCCAACAAAATCGTTCAGGTATTTCTTGAGGGGGCGCTTATAGCTACCCGGTGACACGTAGAGGGCGATGAATCTGAGCACGATCTCCTGATCGCGTAGCCGTGGTGATGGCGGCCCGTAGAGAGCGCGCCACGCCGGGTTTTCGTTCAGAGCGGTGAGGAACTTGATGAACTCGCCTGCATAGAGCGCCACGCGAATCTCGTGCGGYRTGAGCTGCGTACCGCCCGAGTTCAGCCGCTCGAAGATCTGATAAACGCCGTCGAGTGACTCGCGGRTGCCGTCGGTTTTGACTATTGTCGCCTGGATGAAGGYATTGTCGAGCGTGCGACGCTGTTCGGGTGAAAAAGTTTGATAGGTCAGCCCCTGGAATCTGGCGGCCACGTTCTGAAGTGCGAACTCGCGCCCGTTGATGCTGCCATTATAGAAGAGGCTCAGGGTCTTTATCCGCTGCTGTCCATCAAGAACGAGATAGCGGCGGTCCTGTTGTTGGACAAGGAATATACCCGGAATGGGGTATCCGAGCAGTAGGGACTCGATGAAACGGTCCATCTGCGAACGCTTCCAAACGAACTCGCGCTGGAAGCCGGCTGTCTCGATGCCGGGATCATCATTGCCAAAGGACGGCACTATTATGTCGCCCCGATMGTGCCGACGGACCAGACCCTCGACGTCGAAGTCGGTGCCGCTGTAGCTGATCTGCGGAGGGTCGGGGTCCACCTCCTGAAGCTCGGCCCTGTCGTCGTCGCGCAGGTCCTCGGAGTCGCTGTCGTTGCCAGCTTGCTCAGCCAGCTCGGTCACCCCCTCGGAAAGCCGTGCGACATGGTGCCGAGTCAGTAAGAACTCAGGGCAGGCCGCCAAGTGGGACCGTCCAGCGYGGGTGGCGGGAGCCTTCGCCGAGTCGACCAGCCCACGTGGCCAAGCTGTCGCACAGGATACCACCATCGACACACTGGCGAAGTCGTGGCACCTCAGGGTCGATCCGACGGAGCCGCGTAGGCCGGCTCGGTTCGAACCTGCTGGTCAGATCTGCTCAGGGCGGCTTGGCCCAGAATGGTCATCGGGTGCGACCACAGGAGMGATTCGTGGCGTTCWCCTGAATGTGGCGCAGGCGGATGGCATGCTGTGGAGATGGGGGTGATTTGCCGTTGTGATCTCACGGGATCGGCGGGGAAGCGGCTTGGTCCAGTTGCGGCCGACCGAACGCCGTCGCGCATCCAAGGTCCGCGGGGTTTGATGATGCAGGTCGCTACCGTAGTCAACTCCAAGGGCGGTGTCGGGAAGACGACTCTGACGGCCAACGTCGGTGCGGAGCTTGCGCGTCGAGGACGTCGTGTTCTCCTGCTCGACCTGGACTTTCAGGCCAGCCTGACGCACTCCTTCTATCGGCCGGCGGACGTCGAGCGACAGATTGACCGGCGAACCGTCGCGGACTGGTACATGGCAGCTGGTCGTCGAGGGGCTGGGCCAGACCTCATGCGGTACGTCTCCTGGCCGCAGGAAGTTCKGGCGCATACCAGGAGAAACGGCGGTGAGCTTGCAATTGTGGCTTCCGCCCCGAAGCTTGAGGGCGTTGCTGCCAGGCTCGGTGTAGAACTCGGTGACCCCAGTTCACGCCGCTATCAGGATCGTCACCGCCGAGTAGTGATGCGACTGGCCGATGGCCTACGGCTGCTCCGCCGTGAGGGATTCGACTACGTGCTTATCGACTGCCGGCCGGATTTTGAGATACTCACTCGATCTGCGATCGTGGCCAGCGAAGGGGTTCTGGTCCCTGCGCAGCCGGAGAGGCTGGCTACCTTCGGTATCCGTCATCTGACCGAAAGACTTACCGACTTCAAGAAGAATAACTTCGAGATCCTTGGATGGTCTCCCTCCGGCGAGAACCGAGTGGAAGACCTGGCGCCTGCCTTTCTAGGTGTTGTGTTCACTCGAGTAAGGCATGGGGGTGGGGGGCCCGGACCCACCCCCTCGAGCCAGCGGGTTATCGACGAGGTTCGCCGCCTCTTCCCTACATTTACTGCGATGATGCGCGAGAGCCTGGATTTCCAGACGGGTGTCGACAGGCTCCTGCCAGCGGTGTTCGGACTACGTCCCGACATAGCAACAGAAATCCGTGCTTTAGTTGACGAATTCGAGAGCAGGATTGGACCGTGAGCTGATGGCTGAAGGCATGACGGCCGTCCTCGCAGTGCTGGAGAGGGTCTCGGCGCTCATCCGGAGTTTCGATGATCAGACCGTGGTTGAGCTAGCTGCTGGCCGGCTCGTCCTCACGGTGCAGCGAGCGCCTGACCGGCCGGTCCTCGGCGCCGACGTAGTCGGGGAACGGACCACCAGTCCGCCGGCGCCCGAAAGCGTGCCGCGGGGGAGGGTCGGYACGATCAAGGACGGATCGACAGTCGTGGCTGGTCAACCTGACTCCGCGTCCGTACGCCAACGCCTCGATGAGATGGGTAGCCGCGAGGAGGCGCACATGTTCCTTGAGGGGATCGCCAGGAACAAGCAGATCCTCCAGCGGATCGGCCGAGATCTCGGAGTTCGGGTGAGTCTGGGGCGCCGACGTGACGAAATGATTGACATGATCGTCAACTCCGCGGTGGGAGTMCGCCTCGACCAGGATGGTATCGGCAGGCGGGTCACGTCCTTGTGATTGGCCAACGCCCAATGGCCGTAGGTTAAGTGATCCCTTGGAGGTTTGAGGGAGGGTTGGTCACCGGAAGTCGAGGCAGTGAAGTTCGAGACGGCGGGTGACGCGCCGGGTGGGTGGATCGTCGGTTGTGCGGCGGGGGTAGTCGCTGTGCCGGCGGGTCTTGCGGGGTGCGGTGCGGTCGGGGCGGTCACGGATGGCCAGGCGCGGGTCGCAGATCTCAAGGAGGAACGCGAGGAGTGCCTGTTCAGGGGGGGAAAGCCGCGGTCCCGATGGAATCGGACGCGGCGGTGAGGGCCCGACGGAAACTGATCCTGTCGGGTGGGGTGCCGGTGGTGTCGGCAGCGACGCCGATGAGGCGGGYGAGTGCCTGGTGGACGGCGAACAGGGCCCACATCTCCTGGGCGACGCCTTCGGGGTCCTTGCTGCGCAGGACGGGTCGGCCTTCACCGAGATCGGTCTTGTGGTGGCCGATCACGGTCTCGCATCCCCACCTGGTCGGGTAGGCGCGGGCCAGGTCGAGCATGGACCATTCCTCGGGGTCGAGCAGGTCGGTGACCAGACAGAACAGCTCTGAGCTGCTCTCGTCGCCGCCGGCGGTGGTGGAGTGCACGGTGTACTCGATCACCCGCATCGTCAGTGGTGGTCCCTCGCTTCCGCGGGGAGGTGTCAGCTCGGCGAGGTAGCTGCCATCGTCGAGGACGTRGACCGGGGCCAGCGTGAAGGTCGCCTTCGCCCGCCACAGCAGGTGCGCCCCGGTCGCCAGGACCTCGCCGGCGAGCCGGTGGGACAGGAAGTTACGGTCCGCCAACGTGAGCATGCCCGGGCCCAGCTGCCCCAGCAGGTCACGGGCCAGCGCCGGCTCGCCGGTGCTCCACGGGCCGAACGACGCCCCCAGCAGGGCACCGGTGGCGGCCTCGGCGGCGATGACCCAGCGAACCTTCGGGAACGGCGCCGGCCCACCGGCGTTCGACGGCCCGGGGAAGAACGCCCGGTTGGCCTGCGTGTCCGGCAGATCGCAGGTCGACCCGTCGATCTGCACCAGCCGCAGGCCGTGCAGGAACACCCCGGCCTGGCCCTCGACACCGACCGGCCCCGCGGCGTGCTCGAACAGCATCCGCACCGGATCCGACCCGATCCGTGCCCGYGCCTCGCCCAGCGACGGGCTTGCCGGCAGCGACCAACCCGCCCCACCCSCCCCACCCSCGGCCAACACAGCCGCCCGGCGCTGGAAGTGCAGCCCGCTGGTCAACCGGGCCAGCACCTGCACATAGCCACAGTTCCGGCCCCGGAACAGCCACAACGCCAACACGAAGTACACCACCAGCCACGACGGCAACAGCCGGCGGCGAACCTCCGCGGTGTCGGTCACCGCCAACACCCGGTCCACCAGCTCCGGTGGGTACACCCGCGTCAACACACCCACCGTCACCCGGTCCGGCAACCAGCCCTCCGGCGACAGCCCCTCACTCCCGTCATGCCCCACCAGCCAAGCCTACCCCACGACGATCACTTAACCTACGGCCATTGGGCCCTGGCCACCTTCCTCCCCGAGATCTCGCAACCCGCGACGTTCGTCCGGGACCGCCCCGACCGCRCCAGTCCCCGCAAAACCAAGAAAACCGGCGACTTCCCTGCCCGAAAACTCGGCGAACCCGCCGTGGTCACCGTCACCCGCCGCATCGAACTTCACTGCCTCGAACCACGACGATCACCTTAAAGCAGCGCTATTGGGTCGACTGGTCCTCCAAGTTTCGGTTGATCCCCCCTTACCCGGGCGACGGAGCGAGCGCCGGAGAAGAGCACCCGGCCGGCGGGTTTAGCCCGGCCGGTCCGCGCCGCGTTCAGCCCATCGAGCAGCCGGGCGCGGGCGGTGGCGACGTCGGCGGCGGRCAGGTCGTGGAGGTCGATCCAGGCGCGGGTGCCGGCCAGGCCGAGGTCGAGACCGCGCGGGTCGATGATCATGATGGGGACTACCAGCCGCCGCTGGCCCGATATGTCGGCCGCCCACACTGCCTGCCATTCCACAGGCAGAGGTCAGGTAATCGGCGGACAGCACCCAAGATGTGAGAGCAGGGTCCACCGCGCACCGCACAGCCTCGCATCGAGACCAGGTCCGCCGCGTGACTCCCGCCGTAACGACGGCAACGCGCGCCGTCGGCGGGCTCGCCACCGCCCGAGTGGTGCTCGCCAACAGCCCCGCCGAGATCCAGGTCAGTGTCACGGCTGACRTGCCCCGGCTCTGGCAGGCCAGGTCGCACCTCGGCCCCTCCGAGGCATTTTTCGGGCATCCCGATGAGGCGTACCGGCCGCGGGGTCGGGCACAATCTTCCCAGAGGAGGTGGGCATGCATCCGCTGATCGAGACCAGGCAAGCGGAGATCCAGGGACTCTGCCGTCGRCTCGGCATCCGCCGCCTCGACCTCTTCGGCTCCGCGACCAGCGATGYGTTCGACCTCGACAGCAGCGACGTCGACGTCCTCGTCGAGTTCGACGCCGGCCGCGACGGATTCGACTACTACGGCACCTACTTCGCCCTCAAAGAGGGACTCGAGCGCCTGCTGGGCCGCGCCGTCGACGTAGTCAGCGTCACCGCCATCCGCAACCCCTACTTCCGCGACCAGGTCATGCGCACCAGGCAGCCCCTGTATGCCGCCTGACCCACGCAAGTACCTCTGGGATGCCGCGAACGCGGCCGAACTCGTCCGGGATTTTGCCCACGGCCAGACCTTCGCCGACTATCAGGCGAACGCGATGCTCCGCGCCGCCGTCGAACGCGAGTTCGAGATCATCGGAGAGGCCCTCAACCAACTMTCCAAGGTCGCCCCCGACCTCGCCGCCGCGATCCCCGAGCTCCCTCGAATAGTCGCTTTCCGGAACATCCTCATCCACGGCTACGCCACCGTCGACGACGCCCTCGTCTGGCAGGTACTCCAGGAGAAACTCCCCGAGCTCGAACAAGTGGTCCGCAGAATGCTGGCGGAAGACTGACCCGGCTGCACCGAGGTCGGCCCACCGCCAGGTGAAGCGGCCGCTGCTGCGGAGGCCGGTCTTGGGGTCAGCTGCGACCCAGATACTCACTTTGTGTGTCCGTACAAGCACCCCGGCTTACGCCAGCCTCTGGTCGCAGCACCCTCGCTAAGTGGTTGAGCCTGGAAGTCCTTTGGGGGTGCAGTGATTCAGCTGGGTTCGGCGGGGAGGTGGATGGTGCARGCGGTGTCGAGGGCGTCCTGGGGGCTCCCGTCGGTGAAACCCCGGTGATCAGCCGAACGGGAGACCGGAAATCGGTTCTCATGCTCTCCGCGGTCAGCGCCCAGGGAAAGCTTCATTTCATGCTCCAGCAGGGCGGGTCCGTCGACTCCAAGGTCTTCATAGAATTCTGCCGGAAGCTGCTCCAAGACGACGGTGGAAAGGTCTTCCTCATCGTCGACAACGTCAGTTACCACGATTCGAAGGCTGTCCGTCGGTTCGTCGCAGGAACAGACGGTAGGCTCCGGATTTTCTTTCTCTCGCCTTATGCCCCCGACACCAACCCGGACGAGTGGGTCTGGAACAACGTGAAGACCGCACAGATCGGCCGAAAAATGATGGGTGTAGATCCTTCAGAGTGAGATCGTTGGCTGGATGATCTCGGTTCCCTGGGTTTGGGTTGATCGTGAAAGGGCTCCTTGCCACTACGTTCGCGGGTGTCGAAGCCAGAACGTGACGTGAGCAAGGAGCCTGGGTGTCAGGGTATGAGGTTGGCTCGGAGAGGGTGTCGGCGGGTGCGTTCGCCGGGTCGGACGAGCTGTACGGGGCGTTGCGGGCGGGGCTTGCGGGGGCGGAGACCGCGGGCCTGACCCATGAGGGTCTTGAGGTGTGGTTGGAGGGCCGGGGCCGGGAGCTGCTGCGGTCGCTGTTCCAGGACCATCTTGATCTGCGGTCGGCGCGGGAGGTGCGGCTGGCCGAACCGCCGGCGGGGGTGGACGGGGTGGTCCGTACCCGGGTGGAGAAGGCGCATCGGCGGGCGCTGTCGACGGTGTTCGGCCGGGTGGCGGTGAGCAGGCTGGCCTATCGGGCGCCGGGGCGGCCAACCTGCACCCGGCGGACGGGGTGTTGAACCTGCCGGTGGGGCTGCACTCGCACGGGCTGCGCCGGCTGGTGGCGCTGGAGGCCGCGCGGGGGTCGTTCGACGCCGCGGTCGCCGCGGTCGCCCGGGCGRCCGGGGTGAGGGTCGGTAAGCGCCAGCTTGTCGAGCTGGCCCGGTCGGTGGCGGTCGACGTGGCCGGTTTCTACACGGCCCCGGTGTGCGGGCCGGTGCCCGACGGGCTGCTGTTGGTGTTGCAGTTCGACGGGAAAGGTGTGGTGATGCGGCCGGAGGGGCTGCGCCCGGCCACCGCGAAGGCGGCCGCCGCGGGGCGGAAGCTGGCGACACGGCTGTCGCCCGGGGAGAAGAACGGGCGGAAACGGATGGCGGAGTTGGCCGCGGTCCACGACGTCGTCCCGGTCGTGCGTACCCCGGCTGACGTGCTGCCCCCGCCCGGGGTGACCGGGCCCGACGGGCCGAAGGCCACCGGAAAGTGGGTGACGGCCTCGGTCGTCGACGACATCGCCACGGTGGTGGCGGCCGGGTTCGACGAGGCCGAACGGCGCGACCCGACCCACGCCCGGACCTGGATCGTGCTCGTCGACGGCAACAACACCCAGCTCGACGCCGTCACMGCCGAGGCGGCCCACCGCGGCGTCGTCGTCCACATCGTCGTCGATCTCATCCACGTCCTGGAATACCTGTGGAAGGCCGCCTGGTCGTTTTTCACCACCGGGGACCCCGACGCCGAGGCCTGGGTCACCGACAAGGCCCGCAAGGTACTGGAAGGCCGGGCGGGCCAGGTCGCCACCGGCATCCRCCGCCGCGCCACCTACAACGGCTACAACCAGGCCGAACGCAAGGGCRCCGACACCTGCGCCGACTACCTCGACGCCAAGGCACCCTGGCTTGACTACGCCACCGCCCTGGTGGGCGGCTGGCCGATCGCGACCGGTGTCATCGAGGGAGCCTGCCGCCACCTCGTCAAGGACCGGATGGACATCACCGGTGCCCGATGGGGACTCGACGGCGCCGAATCCGTGCTCCTGCTCCGCGCCCTGGTCACCAACGGCGACTTCGACGACTACTGGAAGTACCACATCGCACAGGAACAGCACCGCAACCACCGCAACCAGTACGCCGACAACCGCATACCGCCCTGATCAACTCACTTCACAAGAACTGCACCCAAAAATGATYACATCGGTCTCGGATCTTTACTCCAACGCCCTCACCGCACTTCGCAGGCTCCAGGAGAACTCTGCGCTTGTCATCGGCTTCTTCGGTGACCCCCACCTCGCCTACATCCGCTGGTAGYCGGTCCAGCTACTTTCGTTCTCCTTAGTGTGCGCCCAGCGGGACGGGAGGTGAAGCCGTGAGGTAGCGGTGGATCCTGCTGTTCGTAAGCTCACCGTCGCTTGCCGGTGAAAGTCCGGTCCKGGTAGCTGCCAGGAGGCCCGGTAGCAGGCTGGCGGYTTCGTCTGGAAACGGGCGGGGTCGAAGCCCAGCGTCAAAGGCCCTGTGAGAGGGGGRGCGAGAGCGCGGTCCGTAGCATAAAGCGAAGCCTGCGGCGTCGTGAGGATCCTGCCCTCCGGGGTGGGAAAGGGAGTGCCGAGCCTCTCACTATCGGGGCGAAGGCCACGGAAGCGGCGAAGATCCTGGAATTGCAGCCGTGAGGAACTCCCCGGCGTATGGGGCGCGGAACGTGCTGACAGTGGCGGTGGGAACTGGGGAGGCCCTCCCCGGCCCGGCAGTCTACGGAAAGCTGCCGGAGAACCGTGCCCTATAACCGGAGATCCCGGGAAGTGGGTGGCGGGCCGGGTGGGCGTCGGAGGCGGCCATATTACCGTTCGAGYCGGCCGGACAAYATAACCGGCGGTGAGGGAAGGGYCGCTGCTTCGTCGACGCGTGGAGTTGGAAGGAGGGGCTCGGTGAGTGCCATTGCTGCTATTCCCGCCGCTTCGGGATCCCGAGTGGATCCGGTCCGTGTCTTGCAGCACACGCTGTACCGGGCGGCCAAGGCCGATCCCGGGCGGAGGTTCCATGCGCTCTCGGACAAGGTCCACCGTGGGGACGTCCTGGAGCGTGCGTGGGCACTGGTGCGCGCCAACAGGGGCGCGCCGGGCATTGACCGGACCACCATTGCCCAGGTCGAGGAGTACGGGGTGTCCCGTCTTCTCGACGAGCTGGGCGGCGAATTGCGGGAAGGGGGGTACCGTCCTTTGCCTGTGCGCCGGGTAGAAATTCCCAAGCCGGGGGACAAGGGTGCGTCCCGGCCGCTGTCGATCCCTGCCGTCCGCGACCGTGTGGTGCAGACCGCCGTGAAGATCGTGCTCGAGCCGGTCTTCGAGGCGGACATGGCCGGGTGCTCGTTCGGGTTCCGCCCGCGGCGCTCGGCTCATGACGCACTGCAAGTGCTGGTGGATGCGTGCGGGAAGGGCCGTCGGTGGGTGGTGGAGACGGATATCGCTGATTGCTTTACGGCGATCCCGTTCGAAGGGTTGATGCAGACGATCGAGGAACGGGTCTGCGACCAGGCGATGCTCAGGTTGGTGCGTGCTGTCCTGCGTGCCGGCGTGATGCGCGACGGCGAGGTCCGGAGGCCGGTCAGCGGAATGTCCCAGGGCGGGCCGCTGTCCCCATTACTCTGTAACGTCTACCTGAACCGGCTTGACCGGGAATGGGACGACGGGGACGGGATGATGGTCCGGTTCGCGGACGATATCGTCGTGATGTGCTGGTCGGAGGATCAGGCGGTGCGGGCGATGGATTGTCTGGTCCGGTTGCTCGCTGATCTGGGGCTGGAGACCAAGGCAGCCAAGACCCGTATCGTTCACCTACAGGTGGGAGGGGATGGTCTTGAGTTCCTGGGCTTCCATCACCGCCTGGTGCTGTCGCGGGGTGACCGGGGCAGACGGAGGGTGGCGTTTCTTGCGCGCTGGCCCTCGGACAGGGCCATGCAGCATGCTCGGGATCKGATTCGGGAGATTACGGGACGGTCCAGGCTGCTGCTTAAGCCAGAGGCGGTCGTGCGGGAACTGAACCTGTTCCTGCGTGRCTGGGCCGGATATTTCCGCTACGGATATTCGGCACGGCGCCTTGCTATGATCAGGCGGTTCGCGCAGGTACGGCTGGCTCGGTTTGTTCGGGCCAGACACCGGCGCAGCATGGGCTTCGGCTGGCGGGYGCTGATACGCTCCCGGCCGGTGGACCTCGGCCTGGTCAGCCTGTCTGGGATTGTCGTCACTCCCAGGGCCGGAAAGCTCTGGCGGGAGAGACCGAATGCCGGCGGTGAACGGCGTCGGTAAGCCGTGTGTGGGAGAACCACATGCACGGATTGACGGGGGGCGGCTGGAGACGGAGCATGCTATGGACGGCCGGGATGAGAAACGGGCGGGAAACCGCGCGRACAAAGGTACCGGACCACGCGCCTAAAGCGAGATGMCACCGCGCCAGTCGCCTACCCTACACCGGCCGTGCAAAACCGATCGCATCACCCGACTTCCCTGGACACCGACGGTACGCACCAACCAGCGAACCGACMTTTCCTTATCCTGGGCGGCCCGGCCTACGACGCCCTGATCGCCTTCACCGCGGCCGAACATCAGGCGACTCTGATGAGTCTCGACCAGCGAGCCGCCGCCACCTACGAAGCCATCGGAATCACCGTGGGCCAGCTCGCCTCGTGATGACCGGCCGGCCCGGGTATCCGGCCGTGGTCGGGCAGAGCGGTGCGGATGAGGACCGGAAGATGTCTGGCGTGGGGCCCTACAGGTTCGCCTGCCGGCGCCGAAGGGTCGGTGGCCACGATCCCGGCATCGGCCGCGACCATCATGACCCACAACACCATGATCCAGCGACATCACGAATTAAAGATCAGTAGCGGCGGCCGCGGAAGGTACGCCGCAGGTCGTCGACCCATTGAGCGGGGATTTCCCAGGGAATGAAGTGGCCGCCGTGGTCGTGGGCGTTGAGGTTGACGTGGTTGTACCAGGCGGCGCGGTCGGAGTCGAGGAAGTTCTGAACCCGCTGGTCGGTACTGACGCCGGGTGGGTTTTCATAGCCGACGAAGGTGATGCCGGTGGGCGCCTCGATGGCTGGCTGCCGGTCGTGGGACGGGGTCCACGGGTAGCGGTTGTTGTTGGCGTAGGTGCGGATCGAGGTACCGATCGCGTTGGTCACCCAGAAGATCATGGCATGGGTGAGCAGGTCGTCTTTGGTGAAGACGGTCTCGATGTCGCCGCCGTTGTCGCTCCACTTCACCCAGCGTTCGAGTATCCAGGCGAGCATCCCGGCCGGGGAGTCGGACAGCCCGTAGGCGAGCGTGCTCGGGGCGAGCACGTGCGCGGCGAGGTGGACGGCGAAGCGCCTCTCCACGGCGACGATCTGGGCGTGGATGTCGTCAGGAAGGCCGTCGGGGATGGGCCGGCCGCCGCTGAGGTCCCAGGCCCGGTCGCCGTTGAACAGGGTGAGCTTCAGGCCGGAGCCAATGTGGATGGCGTACAGCTCGTCGGCGTACTTGTGCCCAAGCTGGCCGGTAACCAGGGCTCCGACGTCGCAGCCGGCGGCGGCGTACCTGTCGTAGCCGAGGGTCTGAGTCATGAGGGTGTGCCAGAGGTCGGCGACCTTCCAGAAGTTCAGGTCCGGGTTGTTCGGCAGCGGTACGGAGAACCCGAAGCCGGGAAACGAGGGGATGATCACATCGAATGCTTCGGTGGGATCGCCGCCGTACGCGCCGGGGTCGGCCAGCGGATCGATGACCCTGGACCAGTGCCAGAACGTCCAGGGCCAGCCATGGGTGAGGATCAGGGGGGTCGGATCGGGGCCGACTCCGGCCTTGCGCATGAAGTGCACCGGCACGCCTTCGACCTCGACCTGGTAGTGCTCGTAGGCGTTGATGGCGGCTTCGGACTTGCGCCAGTCGTAGCCGGTGCGCCAGTAGTCGACAAGTTCTTGCAGGTAGGCGCGGTTCACGCCGTAATACCAGTCCTCGTTGCCCGCATCGAGCGGCCAGCGAGTCAACTCCAGGCGCCGCTGGAGGTCGGCGAGCACGTCGTCGGGCACGTGAATCGGCGTCGGCTTCAGTGGGAACGGCCGGGTCTCGACGGCGTGCGACGGCGTGGTTTCGTGGCTCATCGTCGTCTCCTTGTTGTCGTCTCGTCATCATCGTCTTCGCATCATCGTCTTCCTACCGCCGGTCGACGTAACCGGTGAGCCGGTCGACGTATCGGGTGAGTCCGGCTCGGCCGGAACGACATCGCCGCGTGGGGATCGGGCGGGCGTGACCCGGGTAGGAGATGGCTATGTGGACATGGCTACGAGGGATGGCGGCGCGCCGCCGGGCCCATTCCCGTTCCGGGTCCGGGTCCGTGGACAGTTCGGCCTGGAACCCGTCCGGCTGGTGGTGGTGTCTCGACCACGGACGCGCGGAGAACCCGCCGGATGCGCCCGGTCATCGGCGCCTGGGTCCCTACGGCAGTGCCTCGGACGCCGAGAACTGGCGGCAGGGGTTGGACAGGCGCAACGAGGAATGGGACGAAGCGGACCGCCGATGGGCCGGGGACCGCTGACGGTGGTGCTGCCGGCACGGTCCGGTGGTCCTGTCGCCGGACCCGTACGGCCGTGAAGAGCGGCCGCCTCTGCCCGCGCTACCGCACCTCCGAGGACATCATCTGATTGGCCTGCGCATAGGGTGTCGCCTCGGCGGCGCATGAGAACGTACCTTCTTCGTGGATCTCCCGGGCCGCGCGCAGCACGGCCGCGAGAGCGATACGCGGYAGGAGGGAGCCGAAACTGATGCGGCGGACACCGAGCAGGCCCAGTTCGGTCACCGACGGGAACGGGGGCGGGCCCACCAGGACGTTCACCGGGCCCTGGACCCGCTTACAGACCTCGCGGATGGAGTCCGGGCCCAGCAGGCCCGGGGCGTAAAGCACATCGGCGCCGGCCGCCGCGTACGCCTGAAGGCGACGTATCGTATCTYCGAGATCGGGGTGGCCGTAGAGAAAGTTTTCGGCGCGTGCCGTGATGACGAAGGGGAAGGGCAGGCTTCGCGCGGCGGCGACCGCGTGGCCGACTCGTGCGACGGCGTCATCCAAGGCCAGGATCGGCGCCTGCGGTATTCCGGTGGCGTCCTCGATGGACCCCCCGACGGCTCCAGCCTCGGCGGCCAGCAGAACGGTCTTCTCGACGTCCCTGGGTGTCTGCGCGAAGCAGCTCTCGAGGTCGGCGGAGACCGGTAGCGGGGTTGCGGCGGCGATCGCACGGACGTTGGCAAAAGTCAGCGTGCGGTCGATCAGGTTCGCGCCGTCGGCCACACCGTGGCTGAAGGCCAGCCCGGCACTTGTGGTTCCGATGGCGACAAAGCCGGCCTGCGTCAGCAGGCGCGCGGTTCCRGCGTCCCAGGCATTTGCCATGACAAACGGACTGGCCTGCTCGTGTAGCTCACGGAATATCACCGCTTTGCGATGTTGCGCGGTCGTGTTGTCGTCCATCACATCAACTTTCCTGGGGGCAGTTGGGGCACCGGCGTGGATAGATGAGTTCTACGCGCTGGTCGACGGCCGGTGATGCGTCGCGGGTAGCGTCATCTTCGCAGGTGTCGCCTGCGGGTTTCGGCGCAACGCCGACATCAACGCGCCGCCCAGAATATTGCCGCAGGACGTGCGGTGAACGCGCGGGGAGGCATGGCATCGGCTGTGCCGACGAACCGCGAACCTCACCACCACGCCCCCTTTGGTGGGTGCGTAGGAGTCGGGATGCCCACCTTTCAGAGCGGGGAGGACGTCAGTCGCCAGCCCGGGACGCCCGCGGTGAGGGACGGTGGTTCTATGACCGACGACGACGATGACTGGGCCCCGCCGCCCGTGCCCCACGGCGACGGAGACCCGATAGCAGCCGCGGGCGAGGCGCTCAACGAAGCGGAGACCGCCCTGCGGACCTACGCCTGGATACCGGACGCGGACGAGGTCGATGCTGCCGCCGCCATCCTCCACCAGCTGGATTCCGGGCAGCATCGACCTGACGCCCCGGCCCGGTACCTCGTCCACCGGGCGCTGGACGAGACGTACCCGCAGCTGATCGCCTGGCGGCCCCGACCGCTGTACCTGTATGCGGCGGTGAAAACCGTGCAGCTTCTCGCCGCGGCACCGCCCACCCAGGAGCGTGACGATGCCACCCTCGTCGCCTGGGACCGCCTGACCGTCCTGCTCCGCGTCGTGTCCGCCACCGCGGGTGGCAGTAGCTGACATCTGCCCGGATCCGACATCTGCCCGGACCTGACACCTGCGCGACACCTGCCCGACACCTGCCCGACACCTGCCCGCGCCGTCCCACCCGCACCCGGTGGCCGGCGACTGATCCGGAGGTGGCAGCCGCGATCGCCGAAGAAATAAGCTACATCGGCCCCCACCGCGGCGAGTCCGGAGGAGATGGTCGCGTTGCGTTTGGAGAGGTTGGCCCCGAAGTTGGCCCCGAAGTTGGCTCCTAGGTTGGCCCCGTGGACGGCGAGCCGGGCCGTCCGGAACCGGTCGGCGACCGCGTGCCCGGGTTGTCCGGAGCGTCACCGAGCCCCGCGCGCGAGGAGACCCGATATGGCGATCATGCTGGTCGGTGGGGTGCCGCTGCCGACAGCCCCGGCCCGGCGAGGACCCCGGTGGAGCGGGCGTTCAGGGCATACCTTGATACCCAGATGAAACAGACGCGAAGCGGAGTATCGGTGACTGACTCGACCATCATCTATACACACACTGACGAGGCTCCGGCCCTGGCGACGTACTCGTTCCTGCCCGTGGTCCAGGCGTACGCCGCGACGGCCGGGGTTAGTGTCGACAGCCGCGACATCTCCCTGGCGGGGCGGATCATCGCCAGTTTCCCCGAGGATCTCGAGGAGGCCCAGCGCATCGAGGACGCGCTCGCCGAGCTCGGTGAGCTGGCMAGGACGCCCGAGGCGAACATCATCAAGCTGCCGAACATCTCGGCTTCGATTCCGCAGCTGAAGGCGGCGATCGTCGAGCTGCAGAAGCGGGGCTATGCGCTGCCGGACTACCCGGACGACCCGAAGACCGACGAGGAGCGGGAGATCCGCGCCCGTTATGACAAGGTGAAGGGCAGCGCCGTCAACCCGGTGCTGCGCGAGGGCAACTCCGACCGCCGCGCCCCGGCCTCGGTGAAGAACTACGCCCGGACCCACCCGCACCGGATGGGCGCGTGGACACCCGACTCGAAGACGAACGTCGCCACGATGGGCGCCGACGACTTCCGCTCCACCGAGAAGTCCACGATCATCGCCGCGGCCGGCACGCTGCGCATCGAGCTTGCGGGTGACGACGGCAGCACCACCGTCCTGCTCCCGTCCCTGCCGGTGCTGGCGGGCGAGGTAGTGGACGCGGCCGTCCTGCGGGTGGCCGCGCTGCGCGAGTTCCTCACCGCGCAGATCGCCCGGGCCAAGGCCGAGGGCGTGCTGTTTTCGGTGCACCTGAAGGCCACGATGATGAAGGTCTCCGACCCGATCATCTTCGGCCACGTGGTACGGGCCTTCTTCCCGAAGACGTTCGCCACCCACGGCGCGACGCTCGCCGCGGCCGGCCTGTCCCCGAACGACGGGCTCGGCGGTATCCTCAAGGGCCTGGAATCGCTGCCCGAGGGCGCGCAGATCAAGGCCTCCTTCGCCGCGGAGCTCGCCGAGGGCCCCGCCCTGGCAATGGTCGACTCCGACCGYGGCATCACCAACCTGCACGTGCCCAGCGACGTCATCGTCGACGCCTCCATGCCGGCCATGATCCGTACCTCCGGCCACATGTGGGGCCCGGACGGCCGGGAGGCGGACACCCTGGCGGTCCTGCCCGACTCGAGCTACGCCGGCATCTACCAGGTCGCCATCGACGACTGCCGGGCGCACGGCGCCTACGACCCCGCGACGATGGGCTCGGTGGCCAACGTCGGCCTGATGGCGCAGAAGGCCGAGGAGTACGGCAGCCACGACAAGACCTTCGAGATCCCCACCACGGGCACGGTGCGGATCGTCGACCAGGCCGGCACCGTGGTGCTGGAGCAGGCGGTCGCCGCCGGCGACATCTTTCGCGCCTGCCAGACCAAGGACGCGCCGATCCGGGACTGGGTGAAGCTCGYCGTCGCGCGCGCCCGCGCCACCGGTGACCCGGCGGTGTTCTGGCTCGACGAGAACCGCGCCCACGACGCGAGGCTGATCGAGAAGGTCCGGGCGTATCTGCCCGGGCACGACACCTCCGGGCTGCGGATCGAGATCAAGGCTCCGGTCGACGCGATCGCGTTCTCACTGGAGCGGATCCGCCGCGGCGAGAACACGATCTCAGTCACCGGCAACGTGCTGCGTGACTATCTGACCGACCTGTTCCCGATCCTGGAGCTCGGCACGAGTGCCAAGATGCTCTCGATCGTCCCACTCATGAACGGTGGCGGCCTGTTCGAGACCGGCGCCGGCGGCTCCGCGCCCAAGCACGTCCAGCAGCTGCTCAGGGAGAACTACCTGCGCTGGGACAGCCTGGGCGAGTTCCTGGCGCTCGCGGCCAGCTTCGAGCAGTTCGCGCGGACGACGGGCAACGCGCGTGCCCAGGTGCTCGCCGACACCCTCGACCGCGCGACCGCCACCTTCCTCAACGAGGACAAGTCGCCCAGCCGCCGGCTGGGTGGCCTCGACAACCGCGGCAGCCATTTCTACCTGGCGCTCTACTGGGCGCAGGAGCTGGCCGCGCAGATCGGCGACCCCCGTCTCGCGGAGGCGTTCGCCGGTCTCGCCAAGACGCTCGCCGACCAGGAGAAGGCGATCGTCGACGAACTGATCGCGGTCCAGGGCTCGCCTGCCGACATCGGGGGGTACTACCAGCCCGACCCCGTCAAGGCCGCGGCCGTCATGCGTCCGTCGAAGATCTTCAACGAGGCCATCGCCAGCCTCGGCTGACGAGACCCGAGCGAGGGTCCCACGCCAAGGAGGGGGATCCCACGCGATAACGCGATGAGAGGAGGGCCCCGGCCTCCGGGTCCGGACCCGGACCCGGGGCCCTCCCGTCGTCGGCAGCGGCCATGCCGTGACTCCGTGTAGCGCAATGGCCTCCATCTGCCGCGGCGGAACTTCGCTCCAACGATGAACCGGCATATGGATTGTTATTCCGTCATCAACATGTCTGTTGAGGTTCATGGGCGGCGCCTAGCGTCAGCCGGGTAGTTGAGCGATTTTCCGGGCCAGTCAGTGATATTGAGCAGGGTTTCGGGCTGGTCGGTGATGACGACGCGCTGGAGTTGATCAGGTCCCGGTTGCCGGGCCTGTCGCCGGCGGAGCGGCGGGTCGCCGATGCGGTCCTGCCGGCGCCGCTGAAGGTCCTGGACATCTCGTGACCCGGACCGGCCGGGCCCTGATCTGACGCGTCCCCGCCGCCGGGCGATGCGGGCGAACGCCGCGGCCCGGCCGCCACAGCCCGGCCGCCGCGGCGGCGAGCAGGCAGCAGGCACCGGCTCCCGCCAGGGCCATCCAGGGGACCCAGCCACCCGGAGGATTCCACTGCGACGAGCCCAGGAACCAGGCCGGTCCATAGCTGCCCACGGCGCTGCGCTGCCAGTCCGTCCACAGGCCGACGGCATGCACCGCGACCACCGCCATGACGGCGACGGCGGGCCCCGCCCGGCGCAGGGTCGCGGGGATACGCGCGGCCCGCCGGGTCAGGATCTCCCCGGCCGCCAGGGGTACCAGCACCGCGATCGGCAGCAGGTACCGCCCGTAAACCGGGAAGCGCGTCTGCCGCAGGACCAGCACGTCGAGCACCACCGCCACCGCCACCACGCCGATCAGCACCGCGCCGAGGCGGATCCGCTGCCGCCAGGTTCCCACGACGAACGCCGCACCGAGCAGGACCAGCAGGCACGCGCCCCACGTCCAGTAAGCGAACGAGGGCATCCGCAGGCTCGCCCAGCCGAACACCCCGACCCACTGCCGTGCCCAGGCGGGCGCGTCGGACGACAGCTGCCGCAGCCCCTGCTCCGCGAGCTCACGGCGTATCCCCGGGTGTGGCTGCACGCGCCTCTCCCAGACCGCGGTCGCGACGACCCCGGCCACGGCGAGGGCGATCCACGGAACCGAGAGCCACCCGACCAGCCGGTGCCGCCGGGGCCCCTCCGTTGGCTGGGTCCCTTCTGTTGACCGGGGCCGCTCGACCGGCCGGGGCTGCTCGACGGCGGGTACCGCATCGACGGCCCGCGCCCGCGCGCGGGGGGCCGCGAGACCGGCGGCAATCATCGGGGTGAGCAGCACCCACAGGGGACCGGACGGCCGGGACAACGCCACCAGCGCGGCGACGAGGCCGAGGGCGGGCCAGATCCACCTCGGCGGCGCGCCCGGTCGACCGAGTCGCAGCGCCAGGGTGAACAACGCGGTCGCGCCCGCGATCTCCATCCCGTTCGTGCCGAGGACGGAACCCAGGAACAACGCCATCGGCGAGACCGCCAGCAGCACGCCGCCGACCGAGAGCAGTCCGGCGCGGGAATCCCAGGAGGCGAAGATAATGATCGTCAACAGCGTCACCACGATGGCAGCCGAGGTCGCCCGCCCGGCGTAGAGCGCGCCGTCCGCCGTGTGCGTGTGGATCATCACGGCACCCTCGACCGCGTAGAGATAGGGCTCATAGGTGCCCACGTAACTGAGGGCCCGCGTCGCCGGCGGCCGGGGGCGCGGACGGTCGAGGCACGCGACGGACACCCAGTCGCGGAAGAGGTCGCAGGGCAACCCCGCCGCGCCAGGGTTGAGCCCGGCGGGCAGGGCGAAGACGCGGCTGTTGCGATTGATCCAGTCGATCCGTTCGGCGCGGCCCGGTCCGTTGCCGAACGACGGATGTGCCAGCCTGCCGGGTGTTCCCGTCCATTGTCCGGTGCCCGCGCCGACCGCCTTCACGAAGTGGGCGGGCTCGTCGGGGCCGAACCCCGGCGGGTTGGTGGCGACCCAGGCCGCGACGAGCAGGAGGAACCCCGCGACGAGAAGCCGGGGAGGCAGCCGGGACGCACCCGGGGACCGGTCGGCCGTGCCACGCAGCCGGCCCCGCCGGCCCGGCCAGCCCCGCCGGCCCGGCCAGCCCGGCCGGCCCCGCCAGCCCGGCCAGCTACTTCGGCCACTCCGGTGATGCGCGGCACTGCCGGGACGGTCCGTCGCCGAACGGCACTCCGGTCCACCGGCCATGACTCCCCCGTCGCGCCCCGACGTCCGATGGTTCCCTCGCCCCATCGCACCCTGTCACGCTTATCTAACTCCACTGCATGATTGGCGGATTGGCGGGACCGGGCCGATCGTCCGCGGGTCGCCACCAGGGCCCGCCGGGCGGAACGGCGAGGCGGCGGGGCGGCGGGGCGGCGGGGCGGAGCGGAACTCAGCCGGCGCCGGGCACCGTGACGTTCTTCTCCGTGAAGCCGAAACCGGCCTGTCCGGCGGTCTGCTGGAAAGCGGTGAAGAGGTTCTCCTCGGAGTTGATGTCGGCATCCGTCGCGGTGCCGTTCTTCAACTTCCCGGTGAGGGTGTTGAACTTGTCGCTGATTGACTGCACCACGTTGCACAGTGACGGGTTGGCCAGGGCGAACTTCTTGGCGACCTTGAGTTCGTGGACGGTGAACACGCCGGCGACCGCGGCCTTGGCGTAGGTACGTTTCCGTTTCGGGGCTCCGGATCGGAAGCCGCCGTTCTTCGCCGGCTTGTAGATGTACCGGTGGAAGGCCCCGAGCGCGAGGCCCGCGTGCACCGCGAACCGCGTCTTGGCGAAGGCCCTGCTGTTGCCGCCCGTCGGGCAGGCACCGCTGTACTCGGAGTCGTCGTCGGTGCCCGTCGAGCTGGATGCCGTGGCGCCCTGCACGGTCTTGGAGCCGCCGTTCGAGGAGTTGCACGCCCCGAGCAGCACGGCCGGGAGCAGCGCCACCAGCAGGACGATTCCCCATCGTGATGCGCGGCCCGCCGGTCTGGCGATCATCGAAGACATCCACTACCTACTTTCGACAGCGTTCGCCGGCATCGCGGATGTCCGGCGAACGATCTACGGCGTTACGCGTGCGATGGGTGACTCTAGACGAGTAGGCCCTGGATCGGAGCGGATGGGGCAAACGGGCAGGTGGGCAGGCAGGCAGACGGGCAGGCAGGCAGACGGGCAGGTGGGCAGGCAGGCAGACGGCGGCACAACGGGGTTTCGGGTCAGCGTTCGCTGCCGGTGACCGGCGTGCTGCGGGCCTCGGCCGGGACGGACCGGGCCGCGGGGTGGACCCGCCCGGCCGGCCCCGCGGCGAAGGCCTGCAGCAGGGTGGTGGTGACCTGGGTGACGAACCGCTGCACCGGCTCCCCATGGGCGCCCGGCCCGCAGACATCGAGCAGGGCGCACACCCACGCGCTGGTGCCGGCGTCGAAGACACCGGCCCCGGACGGCGCCGTGTAGTAGCTGACGTCGGAGTAGTCGGCCTGACCGTGGCAGGCCACCGGCGAGTGGGCCAGCACTTCGATCATCTGTGGCGTCGGCCGGTTGGGATCGACGCGATCATATTCGGACCCGATCATGCCCGGGATCCGGCTGCCCGCCGCCAGCCCCGTGCCGGCCAGCAGCCAGTGACCGGGGTTGGTCACCACCAGATCGGCGTGCACCGGGTTGCACTGGTACATGCCGCCGGTGAGCGAGCTCTCCGGGTCGGCGTTCGGCGGCGACGGCCAGTTCGCGGTGATCTGGCTGTTGTCCCGCCCGTACAGGGGGTCCTCGTTGGCGACCTTGTAGCCCGTTTCCAGYCGGTCGGGCCCATGGGGCGTGGGCGCGAGCCGGATCCGGCGGTATACGGCGTTGGCGCCGAGGAAGGCGATGTTCGCCCCGGCGTCCCGGGCGGCGGTCAGTGTCGCCCGCATCCGCGGCGAGTAGTACTCGTCGTGCCCCAGCGAGATCACCGCGCGGGCACCGTCGAACAGCCGCGGCTCGGCATGCAGGTCGATGTCGGTGGCATAGGCGAGCGGCAGGCCGAGCCGCTCTGCCAGCGTCACCAGGGGCGCCTCGTTCCCGGTGAAGTCCGCGGCACCGTCGCCGTAGCCGTAGGGCCGGTCGAACGAGACGACGCGGGCGCGGTCGGCGAAACCCCGCAGCCCGTGGTAAAGGCTGTAGCCTCCCCAGGCGTTGTACGCCTGCCAGGTGGTGACCGAGTTGAGGATCACGATCCTGCCCTGCGCGGACGGGCTGCGCACCGTCAACGGCACGTACGACTGGAATCCGTTGCTGCTGTCGAGGCGGAACAGGTAGTCGCCCGGCGGCCACGTCGCCGTGTCGAAGGTCACGGTCGGGGCCCACGACGCGGCCGACACGGTGTTCGTCGTCGCGTTCATCGCCGCCGACGGCTGGACCCGGCCGGGCAGCTCCTCCCGCCGGGTGATGAGCCGGCAGGTGTGGCCGCCGTACCAGCCGATCCGGAACACCGAGACGGCGAGCCGGCTCGCCGTGGTGGAGGCGAACAACCGTACGGGCTGACCGGGGTCGACGCCGACCCGGTCCAGCCAGCCCTCGACCGCGTGGCCCTCGCCGAGCCGGGCCAGCCCGCAGTCGGCGCCGGGCCGGGCGTTTTCGGCCTTGACGTCGAACCCGGCGGGCGTGTCCGGCTCCGTGGGTCTCCCGGACCCGCCCGACGCGTCGGTACCGGCCGACGGCCGGTTACCCGCCGCGGGCGATGAGCCGTCACAACCGGTGCCGACCAGCCCGATCAGGCCGACCAGCGCGACGGCCGTCAACGCGACACGGGGTGACACGGGACGGGATCGCACGGCGCCCGACCGGACGATGCCCGACCGGACGATGCCCGACCGGACGATGCCGGAGGGGACGATGCGGCCGCCGGTCGGGCGCCTGTCCTGCCGCGACCACCACGTAACCCGCAGTCCCGACGCAATCTGCGATCGCAAGCCGCCCCCGTCCCTACCCGATCTTCACCTCGCTCCCGTGCCGGATCGCTATCCGATCGACCTGATGGCTCAGTGCGAGGATGTGGCGGGTCAACCGTAGCCGCAGGCCCGGGGGACCCGCCCAGCGCGCTGTGACCCTGTCCTGCGTCGTGACCTGCGCTGCGTCGTGACCTGCGCTGCGTCGTGACCTGCGCTGCGCCGAGGCACCCGTGATGCGTCGGGCACCTACTATGACCGGATGGTTGCGAGGCCGGAGGACGGCGTGAGYTGTCAGGCGCTGACTCCGGTCTTCGCGCTGCTGGGGAAGCGGTGGAGCGGTCTGATCATCAGTACGCTGATGGCTGGCCCGGCGAGGTTCTCCGAGATAGCGAAGCTGGTGCCGGGGGTGAGCGAGCGGATGCTRTCGGGCCGCCTCACCGAACTCGTCCAGGCCGGCCTCGTGGAGCGTGAGGTTCTCGAGGGGCCGCCGGTGGCGACGCGTTATCGGCTCACCCGGCGGGGCGAGGKGCTGCGCACGGCGCTGCACGAGCTGGAGGTGTGGGCGCAGGAGCATCTCGTCGCGCGCGGGGAGCCGCCGTGTCCCAGGACCCCCTGACCGGGGCTTGCTGACCGGGGCTTGCCGGGCCGGTGGAGGTGCCCGCGGCCTCCGTCGCGAGCCCGGATGATCTCGGGGCGCGGGCTCGCGACGGCGCGGGACCGGTTGGGGAGCCGGGTTGATCAGGGGGCGATGAACTGCAGGTCGAGCTCGATCTTGACCTTGTCGGAGAGGGCGAGCCTGCCGGCACCGAGCGGCAGGTTGAAGGTGATGCCATAGTCGCCGCGGCGGATCTCGGTCGTCGCGGCGAAGCCGGACCGGACGCGGCCATCTACGGGGTGAGTGTCGACCCCGTAGAACTCGACCGCCAGGGTGACGGGTCTGGTCACGCCGTTGATCGAGAGATCGCCGGCGAGTTCGTACTCCTCGTCGCTGCCCGTGACGGACGTCGAGGTGAACGTGATGGACGGATGGGACGCGAGGTCGAAGAAGTCGGCGGAACGCAGGTGCGCGTCCCGGTCGGGCTGGTTGGTGTTGATCGAGGCCAGGTCGATCTCGGCGCCGACGGACACCGACTCCAGGGTGTCGCCGACCGACAGCGTCGCGGAGAACGTGTCGAAGCGCCCGCGGACGTTGGTGACGCCGAGATGGCGAATCTGGAAGTTCACGCCCGAGTGCGCGGGGTCGAGCGTCCAGGTGCCGGCGGCCAGAGGCAGCGGAGCGACGTCGGACGGGGATGGCGCGGTCACGGGACCTCCAGGTCGATGATCGACTAATGGGGCGGTGGCCGTTGCGGCTGCAACGGTACCCCTACAAAACATTAGCGGCTAACGAAAGACAAGGGGTAGCGGGGCCCTGGCCCGCTGTCGGTTCAATGTTGGTACCGGTTCAATGCCGGTGCCGGTGCCTGTCCTCATGGGGGTGTCAGTCATGTCGCGTAGGCGGAGTGAGGCTTTCGAAGCGGCGGCCGGGGTGCGTGCCGGGGCCGGGGTGCGTGCCGGGGCCGGCGGTGACGAGGACGCCGACCTGCGGGTGGAGGAGCCGGCGTCGGCGGCGGCGGGGCTGGCGGGGATGGGGCATGCGGTGGCGCGGTCGTGGGAGCGGATGGGGCCGGCCCGGGGGTGCGGACGTTGCGGCTGGTGAACCAGGATCACGGGTTTGACTGTCCGGGGTGCGCGTGGCCGGATCCGCCGGTGGGGGAGCGGTCGGTGGCCGAGTTCGCCTTCACCCCGCCGCGCCGCCACGGGTTCGATGCGGTGGGGACGATCCGGGCGATGCGCGACGGCCGGGTGAGGGTGTTCCTCGGCATGGGCGGGAACTTCGTGGCCGCGAGCCCGGACACCGCGGTGACGGAGGCGGCGATGCGGTCGTGCCGGCTGACGGTCCAGGTGTCGACGACGCTGAACCGGTCGCATGTGGTGACGGGCCGGGCGGCGTTGATCCTGCCGGCGCTGGGCCGTACGGAGATCGACGTGCAGGCCGCCGGACCGCAGCAGGTCAGCGTCGAGGACTCGATGGGGATGGTGCACGCCTCCCGCGGCGGTCTGGCGCCGGCCGGCCCGGGGCTGCGCTCGGAGGTGGCGATCGTCTGCGGCGTCGCGGCGGCCACCCTGGCCGGCCAGCCGGAGGTGGCCGAATCGGGGACAGCGGACCGGGTGGGGCTCGCCGGGGACTACCGGCGGATCCGCGCCCACATCGCCCGGGTCGTCCCCGGGTTCACCGATTACGAGGCGGGCCTGGCCGAGCTGGGGGGATTCCCGCTCCCGCACCCGCCGCGGGACAGCCGGACGTTCCCGACGCCGAGCGGGCGGGCCGCGCTGACGGTCAACACCTGTGAGGTGCTGCGGGTCCCGCCGGGACACCTGCTGTTGCAGACCGTCCGCTCCCACGACCAGTACAACACGACGATCTACGGCATGGACGACCGGTACCGCGGGGTGCGCCGCGGCCGGCGCGTCGTGTTCGTCCACCCGGACGACCTCGACGACCTCGGTATCGCCGACGGCACCCACGTCGACCTCGTTGGGGTCTGGACGGACGGGATGGACCGGCGCGCGGAGAACTTTCGCGTCGTGGCCTACCCGACCGCCCGCGGCTGCGCCGCCGCCTACTTCCCGGAGACCAACGTCCTGGTCCCCCTCGACAGCACCGCCGCCCGCAGCAACACCCCCACCTCGAAATCCCTGATCATCCGCCTGGAGGCAGGCTGAGACCGGGCCGGCACGGGCGAGTCGGAGGTATCCAACGGCCGGTCAGCCACGGTGGGGGCGGGTCCATATGATCATCTGGTCGCTCCTGTGCCCGGTCCGGCCTGTGGGCGGGTCCAATGGGTCGCCCGGCTGGGCGTATCGGTCGATCCAGGACGCGAGGGTGTCAGATGCGCCCACTCGAAGCCCCGGCGCAGGGGTGTGTTCCGGCGGCTGGATCAGGCCGTCGCCGGCGTCGATCTGCCGGCGGAAGCCCCCCGCCGGGGCAGAGCGTCCGCGGCGCCTGCGGGGGTGGCTGGTCTGCGTCGTGCGAGATCGGGTTCTTGACGGCGGTTGCCGGGGAGGATGCGGCGCTCCCAGCCGAACAGGTAGAGCAGGACGGGGACGAAGGCGAACTTGAACAGTTCGAAACCCTGCGCGGAGTTGATGAGGGAAGCGACCAGGAAGGGTATGAAGAGGGCGGCCGATGCCGGCCGTTTGACCAGCCGCAGCAGGACCAGGAAGATCGCTGCCAACAAAGCGTACGCGCCGATCCGACCGAAGTCGAACAGCCAGGTCACGTAGAGGGAGTTGGCCGCGTAGTTCCGGTCGTCACCGTATTTCTGGGCGAGATAGACGGAGTTCGAGTTCGGGCCGTAGCCGATGTTCGGATGACCGTTCTGCCGAGCCTCGGCCATGACGATCCGCGCGCTCGTGTAACGGCCGTTGGCGGTGGCGGGTGCCGTGTCATCGCCCAGCGCATCGAGTCCGGCGACGAGCCGGCCGAACGCGACCGTCAGGCCGTTGTTGCTGGCCAGGTAGCCGGTCGGGTCGATCCGGCCGATCCCGACGACGGTCAGTGGCAGGACGGCGGCGAGGACGATCGTCCGGCGGCCCCGGGCAGCCACCGCTCGAATCCCGTTGAGATAACAGAAGATCAGGCTGATAGCGGCGGTGAGCAGGACCGTGGGTGATTTGGTCAGCAGACCGGCGAGGACGACGAGTGCCAGGTTTCGCCACGACCTGCGCCGGACCGCCAGCAGGATCAGCACGGAGATGACCGGGGCCCAGGACGAGGGCTCGGCCAGCAGCCCGCGCAGCCGGGGCGTGCCGCCGGAGCCGGCGTCTACCCACACCGGCGCCGGTAGGACGGCGGCGACGGCATAGCCGGCCAAGGCGATCCACACGCAGCCCAATGACATCCGCCAGAAGACGTGTTCGAGGTGGCGGYGATCGAAGAAGAATGCCGCAAAGACGGCGATCGAGGCGTAGAAGACGCCGAACCGCAGGCTTGCCGCGAGGTATTCGGCCGCGCCGTCCGGGCCCATCGGGCCCATCGGGCCCATCGGGCCCATCGGGGCAAGGGAGTAAAAGCACATGACCGCCGCGATGAAAAGTACGGCCGACAGGCTGCGCAGCGCGCTGTGGACGAAGGTGGCACCGTTGCGGCGCGAGACCAGGGAGAGCACCGCGAGAAAGGAATAGAGAAAAACCTGGATCTTTGTGGTCGGGATGCCCACCCTGGCCGTTGGGGAGACCGGAACGGTGCAGACCAGATAACAGCCGACGAACACCCAGGTCGCCAGCCGGGCGGCCGGCCCGATCAGCTCGTTCTGCTGCGTCTGCTCCGCGGTTTCCGGGGCGGTTTCCCGCATCCCGGGGGAGCTGGCGGAGGTCGGATCGGGGCAATCGTGACCGATTTCATCACTAGCATTATAGATTTCCCTCCAAGGGGATAAACGCCGTGATTTTCCCGAAGCCCATGGGGAGCATGGTAACAACCACCGGAGCACTTTCCCGCGGCCTCCCTCGGCGGTGGGGCGCGGGTGTCGCCGCGGCGACCCTTTCCGGGGATCGACTGCCGATAGAGGCCGGACTGCTCGCCGGGCTTCCCACGAACCGGGTCACGACCCGGAGACCCCTTGCGCGGCACCGCGCAGCCGGGCGGCGGCGAACAGGTCCRCCATCGCCGCCGGGAAATCCTCGCTGATCTGTGGACCCAGCTCCGGGCCCACCTCGTCGACTCCCGGGCCGGCGATCTCCAACCGGTGGACGACCGCGGTCCGGCCGTCGCCGAGTGGCGTTAGCGTGTGCCGGATGATAACCCCTCGCGTAGATGGTCTGTCCGAAGACATTATAGGGAGGGTGATCCGGCGAGAGCCGGTGAGCCGTCCGAATCCCGTGCGCGGTGGTTTTCCCCGCCCGGCTCGACCCGCTGACCGCATTCATCCTGGACAGGCCCACTTTTAGGATCACCGGCGTGGCGACAGGCCCACTTCTAGCGTCACCGGCATCGCAATGCACACGCGGGAAGGAAGCCACATGCAGGAAAGAGGCCACGTGCAGAAAAGAAGTCATGTGCCACTGGGGCGTCACATGCGAGAAATCGGCCACGCGCGGGAAATGGGCCGCGTGCGGGAAGGAGGTCACATGCGGGAAACGGGTCACGCGCGGGAAACGGGTCATGTCCAGGAAGAAGGCCAGGAAGGAGGCCACGCGCCGCGGAGACGTCACGCGCGGCTGGTAGGTCACGGGCAGCAGGACATCGTGAGGAGGGGACGGCGCTCCCGGCGGCGCCGGACCGTCATCGGGCTCGTCCTCGCCGCGACGACCGCGGCGACGGCCGCCGCGACGACCAGCGCCCTCATCGACCCCGCCGCGGCCACCGGGCCGACCGCGGCTTGGCACCACACATCCTCCTACCGCGGGGATGTGGTCTCCGTCAAACGGCTACGGGTCCTGTCGGCGGAGTATGTGCGGGCGGTCCTGGCCAGTACCGGGTTCGACGCCGATCCGGAGGTGATCCGGTCGGGGGTGCGGACCTACCGGGTCGTGTACTACACGATCGACCCCCGTGGACGTCGGACGACCGCCAGCGGCCTGGTGGCGCTGCCGCGCACCGAGGACCGCTGGCTGCAGGTCGTCTCCTACGCCCACGGCACCGAGATCAACCGCGCGGACGCCCCGTCGACCGCGACCGATCTGGAGGCCAACTCCTGGGGGCAGGCCCCGGCCCTCACCTACGCCGCCGCCGGGTTCGCTGCGGTCGCCCCCGACTACCTGGGCTACGGCGTCGGGCCGGGTGACCATCCGTGGTTGGATGTCCCCTCGGAAACCAGCGCGTCGCTGGACCTGCTCCGTGCGGCGCGCACCGTCGCCGCGCGTGAAGGCCGGAAGTTCAAACGGGATGTGCTGGTCACCGGGTTCTCCCAGGGCGCTTCGGCGGCCACGGGACTGGGGAAGGCACTGTGGGCCGGCGCCGACCCGTCGTTCCGGCTCGGTGCCCTGGCGCCCGTCAGCGGAGCCTATGACCTGCGTTCCGTGGAGCTGCCGGCATGGCTGAACGGGCAGGTCGCATGGCCCTTCGGTGTCGGCTACACCGCCTTCTTCCTCGTCTCCTGGAACCGCCTGTACCACCTGTACCGCTCGCCCGCGGAGGTGTTCCAGGATCCGAAGGTCGCGACGCTCTTCGACGGCAAGCACACCGGGGAGCAGATCCTCGCCGGCCTGCCGGCGACCACCGGCAAGCTGCTCACCCCGCACGGCTTCGACCTGCTCCGCAACCCCTGGGACGGGCTGGCCGTGGGGCTGTGGGCGGCGGACCATACCTGTTCGAACTGGAACCCGAGGGCGCCGGTCCGGCTCTTCGTCGGCGGCGCCGACCATCAGGTTCCGCGGGCCAACAGCGAGCATTGCCAGGCCGCGTTCCTGGCACGTGGCGCCGACGCCCCGATCATCAACCTGGGACCCAACGTCGGTCATCTCGACTCCAACAAGGCCGGTACGGCCGCGGTCGTCCGCTGGTTCCGGCAACAGGTGCAGCAGTAGCGGCGAGTTGACGGACCAGGACGATCCATGCTCTCCGGCCTGATCCCGGCGCGGGCCTGATCCCGGCGCGGGCTGGGCCGGACGGTCGGGGCGCGGGTGGTTGTGGCATTCCACCCGCGTCCCGACTACCGCCGGTCCCATCGCCGGCGATGGTCGGTTCATCGCCAGCGGCGGTCAGGTATCTCGGCGCCTCTTGGGAGTGCAGACAAGATAATCAACGGTGTTGACGACGTTCCGACCGCCATTTTTGATCATGGCTAGATTCGGAAAGGCCACACCGGGGGCCCGATGGTTTCGGTGCGGACGGGGAAATTGGGGCTGGGCATATTGACCTCGAGTCCGAGCCTCTTGTTGATTTTGAGAGCGCGATTCGCATAAAAAGCGAGGATTCGCGGGGCCACTGACGCCACCGTGGCGGTGGCCGGCTCGGGTATGACGGCCGAAACTATCGCAGCTATGTCGACGCCGTTAGCGACCATCTCGGTCTCCTCTCTGGTGAAGAAGATCTTCCAACCCTTGTGGACGCTGGTGGCGGATGCCATTGATGCTCCGTTTATGTCTGACCTCAGGTCCCGACAGGCGACAGGCTTGCACCAGAGCGACGGAGACTCGATGGTAGTTCGCTGATGGCGCAATAAGCACTTACTTGCGGTAATGGCACCACTGGGCGTTTCCGCGGGCAGGATGCGGCCGACCGGGCGGGTGACCAGCCGTCGGACGACGACGATGCGCTGGGTGCTCGACACATCCCTGAAGCCCATAGGTGGCCCATGGCCGGCGTTGACCGCCTGAACGATCTTCCTGCCCGGCGGGATACCAGCTCCGCTCAAGAGAGGAAAGGAGGAAAGGAGGAACGAAGGGGGGRGGGGCCGGGCGAAGGAAGAAATGATCGGGCAACGGGAAGCGGAAACCCGACGCGCGCAGTCCGCCGTCCAGGGGGCGGGCTCAGGAGTGGCTCAGGAGTGGCTCAGGAGTGGCTCAAGGGCGGTTCAGGAGACGGGCCGGGGGCTGCTCATGGGCGGGCCAGACGGTGGATCAGGCGCCGTGGCGTCGCTCCCTGGCGGCGAAGCTGCGCAGGGCGCGCAGGAAGTCGATCTCACGGAACGCCGGCCAGTACGCCTCGCAGAAATACAGCTCCGAGTAGGCGCTCTGCCAGAGCAGGAAGTTGGACAGCCGCTGTTCCCCGCTGGTGCGGATCACCAGATCGGGGTCGGGCTGGCCGGCGGTGTAGAGGTGCTGGGCGATGTCGTCCACGGTCAGCGTCGACGCGACGTCGGTCAGCGAGTCCCCGGCCTCGGCCCGCTCGTGCAGCAGCTCGCGCAGGGCCTCGATGACCTCCTGGCGACCCCCGTACCCGACGGCGAGGGTGACGTGGGCGCCGGTCGTGACGCTGCGGGTTGTCTCCACGGCCTCTTTGAGGACACGGGCCGTGCTGTCCGGCAGCGTGTCCAGCATGCCCGCGAGATGGACCTGCCAGCGGGCGTCCGGCCGCCCGAGCCGGTCGGCCACCACCTGCTCGATCACCTGCATGAGGAAGGCGACCTCGGCGTCCCCGCGCTGCTGCAGGTTCTCCGTCGAGCAGACGAACACGGTGACGTGTTTGATGCCGACAAGCTCGCACCAGGACAGGACGTCCTCGGCGTGCTCGGCGCCGTACTTGTGGCCGAGGCTCGGATTCGCCATGCCCATCTCGCGGGCCCAGCGGCGGTTGCCGTCCATGACCAGCCCGACGTGCGCAGGCAGTGGACCCGCCATGACCTGCCGACGCAGGCGACGGGTGTAGAGCGCGTAGAGGGGGCCGGCCGTCATCTGCACCTTCGATTACACCTTCGATTGTGGGACGCCCGGCGATCGCGGGGCACCCGGGGGAGGAGGAGTCCGGGGAGAGCCCATGGTCGGAGAGGGGTTCATGGCCGCTTCCGGCCTGTGGTCGATGGGCCTGTGGTCGATCTGTCGTCGGTGCCGTGGGTGTCGCATCGCCGCATGCGGGGGTAGCGGGGTAGCGGGGGTAGCGGAGGAGTGGAGGAGTGGAGGAGTGGAGGAGCGGTACGTCGGAATACCAGTGTGCCCTCTCCCGAAGAAGGGCTTCCGCGGGGGCTCGGGCCGACGCCGCGATCGGGCGGTCCACCGGTCACAGGACCGCTACCGGCCCACCCGCCCCGTGCAGGTCCAGCGCCGGAATCACCAGCCAGCTCTCGTAGCCCCCCGCCCGGGCGTGCCGGTTCGCCTCGGCCGGTGTCACGAAGAATCCGACGACACCTTCCACCGCCCGATCCGGTCCGATGAGGACCGCCAACGCCCATAGCGGGCCGGATTGCTGCGGATTCGCGGCCGGAATATGCGACCACACGTCCGACCAGCTCGACTGGTCAGCCGAGGACTCCATCACGCACCCCTCTTCACGCAGCTTGTCCGGAGCCACCCACGGCGGCCATGGCGGACGAAGGTCGACCGGCGAGAACCATCGGTATCACTATCGGTGCCGCCTCTGCGTCTTACGGTGACATTCGGTAAGTTTCTGTCCATACTCTCGCCACGGCGCTCCAGATGAACAGCTTGGCGCCTCGGGCCCCTCTTCCGTGCCTATTTCAACACGAGCGCCGGCTGAGACGTGACACACGGACCGCCGTTCGGCGATGCTTTGATGATTTGAGTTCTTCGGACCCGTTCCAGGCCTTCGCGGTCGGCGGTCCAGCGAGGGAGTTCGCGCAGGTTRTCCGCCATGGCCCTTGGTCTCTCGCCGGGCACCGCGGGGTTCAAACGTCTGCACGTGCAGCCGGCTCTCACGATGGGACCGKACCCAATTCTTCTGGAGTATGCACGCGCAGATGTACGGGCGTGCGCATGCGCGTACGCACGTCACACATCATCACTGCGCCGCCAGTTCCCGTGATCTGGGTGCAACACCCACCACCCGGGCGGGAATGGTCAGCCCCTGGTGGCCCGTTGTTGCGCGTTCGCGTAGACGAGTTGAAGTAGGTCGGAGCCGGTGACCACCGTGAAGACGGATGCGGCGAGCCGCGTCGGCCGAGGCGCGACGACCAGGCCGAAGACGAAGCCGGTGGCCATCCACTGCGCGGTGCAGAACGGGCAAGTGAGTAGCTCACCCACGCTGTGYCGGGCCGGGGGATGCTCGCGGACCTCCTCGGCGAGTTCCGCCGGTCCCGCGGTGCCGCGGAAGCGGGTGAAGGGGGCGCGCAGCGGGCTCGTCACCGGGTCCTTGGTGAGAATGCGGCTCAGCTTGTGCGTGGCGATCGTGACGAGAACCAGGTCGGAGACCGCGAACCGCTCGGGCAGGACCGCACCGGACACCCGGCCGATCAGCCCGAGAGCCGCGCACAACCCGCCATACGCCGACAGGGTGGCAAGATAGCTGCGCAGCGGGCGGGGCTCGTTGCCCGCGTACTCGCTCTGTTCCTGGCGCGCCGTGTTGGTCAGGCGGGCCAGGACACCGGTTTTCGGGGCACGCATCATGTCGGATGCCTGCCCACCGTCTCCGACGGTAACCAGGTGGAACATGCCCCGCGACACGCCCCGCCGGCCGCCGCCAGTGGCGGACCCGGTGGAGGCCACCGGGTCCGCCGCCCGGGTCCGTGCGGCGGGAGGATGGGGTCATGCTCTCGTCGGCCGGCCTGGACGAGTTTGTCGCAGCTTTCGGGGTTGTCGGCCGGGTCTCGTTCAGGACTCCGGTGCCGCGTCCCCGTGGCCGTTCGCGTTGGCACGCCGGGTGGTCGTGTTGAACATGCGGGTGAGGTACTCGGTGCGCAGGACACCGCGGCCGTCGGCTCCGACATAGCCGACGTCGCGGGTGAGGTAGCCCTCGGGATAGGTGTAGCCGGCGGCGGTGACCTCGCCGTTGCGGGTCCACCAGGCTTTGCGCTGGGTGCGGCAGCGGTCGCAGGCGTGGATGACGTGGTAGGCGCGGGCCTCACGGTCCCAGGTGGCGCTGTGGGGCTGCCAGCGGTGTCCCATGGTGCGGCATTCCACGAAGCTCACGGGCAGGTCGTGCGCCCAGGACTCGATGCTGCGACGGGGGGACTGCTCGGCCATCAGGGTGTTGGCCCCTTTCCGGGGAGACGGTGCGCGGGACGGGAACGACGAATGTAACGGTGGGAGAACGCCGACGGTCTCCTGGAGTGATCCTGCCATCCGGACCCGGTGTGGGTCTCTTCGGTGGGCATGMTGGCGCGCCCCCTGTGACCAGGGTGTATTGGCAATGGACGGCCTACTGTAGTGGGTACGGAGGCAGCGTTGTCGTGCACGCGATTCACGCTGCCGCCTGCTTCACCGCAACCATCGACACTTTCGGTGAACGGCCTGCGGTTGTGGGGCGCGCGGGACGGGGACCTCGAGGCCGAGGTGGAGGCCGAGGTGGAGGCCGAGGTGGATGTGCACGGCTTCCAGCACGCTCACCCGGGCATGGCCGCCGATGGCGAGCGCGACGGGCCGATGATCACCTTCTTGCCTGTGGGTGCCCCTGCGGTAGTGGCATGCAATCGTGGAAGAGTGCGGGGACATCGGCCCATGGGCGGTCACGGGGGTGCGAGCCGGACCGCGGTGCTGGTGTGCCAGGGGCGGGCCGTCGCGCACGGGCGCATCGCTGTCGACCGGTTCGACGATCCGACAGCGATGATGTTTCTGCGCGCCGACGAACGGGGCGTTGTCGAGTGGGTGCGCGGTGGTGTCCCGCCGCGGGGGTGGGGGGCGCGGCTTGAGTTTGAGATGGTGCGGGCCTGCGGTGAGGTGATGGTGCCGCGTACCGTCGCCATCGACGAGGCCCTCCGGGAGGCCGTCGGTGGGGCCGACGGCGATCGGGAGGTGCGGCGGGCGGAGCAACTGGTGGTTCTCGGCGCGGGCCTGGACGGACGGCCCTGGCGGATGCCGGAGCTCGCCGGCGTCGCCGTATTCGAGGTCGATCATCCGGCGTCCCAGCGGGACAAGCTCGACCGGCTCGGGGACGCGGATCGGCTCGGGGACGCGGGGCCGCCGGGAACGGCACCGCGCTTTGCGCCGGTGGACTTCAGCCGTGACGACCTCGACGCGGCCCTGACGTCGGTGGGGCATCGGCCGACGGTGCCGACGGTCTGGATCTGGGAGGGTGTCGTACCCTACCTCACCCGTGGCCAAGTCGCCGCCACGACCCGGGTCGTGGCGGGGCGCTCGACCCCGGGAAGCCGCCTGATCGTTCATTACCACGCGCCGGCGCTCTCGGCGCTTCTCGGCCGGCTGGCGGGACGGGTGCTGACTATTGTGTCACGGCGCCCCGATCCCATGGCCCGCGAACCCAACCGCTCGGCATGGACCCCCGCCGCGATGCGTCGGATGCTCGCCGCCCACGGCTTCACCGTCCGCCGCGACGACGACCTGCTCACGCTCGCCCGGCGATTGGCGGTGCCGGTTCGGCACCGCCAATCGCTGCGCAACGGCCACGTCGTCGTAGCCGACCTCCTCGTGGCCGACTTCGACACGGTCTGACCCGCCCTGGTCTGGCGCCACCTCGCGCGCTCCGCTCACGCGAACCGATCCGCCAGTCACCCTGATCCGCCCGTCACCTGACCTACTTACAGTATGTAGCGCCATCGTGGGTTTCGGTTGGGGTTGACCGGGGATGATGTCCAGGGCACCCGTGTGGGGAAACCTGCGAGACCGCACTCGGCGATCGTGGCGACCGACCGGCAAGACACTGCGGACCGTACGCCGGTCGGTCGTCTCCGCGGCCGGGCACCGGGGGAACCGGAGCCACCGGAGGAGGTGAGAGGGGCCGGGTCAGAGCCGGTTGCGCAGCAATTGCTTGCCCTCCTCGGCGCCCTTGCGGCTTTCGTTCTGCGCCCGGCGGAACAAGCTAGCCAGCTCCTGGTCGTCGTCGCGCTCGGCGTCGCCGATGTAGGTCTCCAGCCGCAGCGCGTTGCTCAGACACCGCTCCGTGAACCACAGCAGGTCGTACTGGGCGTCCTTCGTGCCGGTGACGTTCCCGGTCTCGGCTGTCGTGGTCATCTGATCGGCTCCCTTCATCGGGGTCTGCGGATACACATCCTTCGGAGTACCAGTTCCCGCACGGGCCGCTCTTACCCGTCTGTCCGTCCGTGGCCCGAGCACGAGCGACCAACCGCAGAAGATCGACAGCCCGCTCGACACGATCCACGATCACGCCCGCGCCGCCCATGGCACCGCCTCCCCCGGGTGATCCGTCGTGATCCGTCGTGATCCGTCGTGATCCGTCGTGATCCGTCGTGATCCGTCGTCTATGATCCCGTACCGGGGTGGTGCTCCGTTTTATAAGATCCCGGGGTGTCATCGGTCGTCGGCCGGGACTGAACCCGCAGGCCATCGGTCATGATCGAGAGCAGGGGTCGAGCGTGGTCCGCCCGCTCCGGCGCCTGTTCCCGGATCCAGCCGATGGCGGTCACGAGAGAGATCACCTCCTCGACCCGCACGTCCGACCGGACGTCGCMGGCCCGCTGGGCCCGGACGAGGAATGCCAGCGTCGCCTGCTCGAGGGAGTAGCAGGACGCGTGCAGCCCCGTCTCCTCGTCGCGCACCATGGTGAGCAGCCTGGCGGCCACCCCCCCGGTAGGTCGCGATGTGCGCAATCAGTTTGTCGAGCCAACCGAACAGCGCCGCGCCCGCGTCCGGGGCGTCCAGCAGCCGGTCCACCTCGTCGAGTAGCGCGGCGGTCCGGTCGTGCGGCAGCGCCTCGAGCAGCGCGTCCCGGTTGGGAAAGTGCCGGAAGAGCGTGCCGATCCCGACCTCCGCCTGCCTGGCGACCTCGTTGAGGGAGATGTCCCTGTCGCTGCCGGCGAAGGCGCCCCGGGCCACCTCGAGGATCCGCTCGCGGTTGCGGCGCGCGTGCGAGCGCATCGGCCGGTCCGCCGTCGCCACGCTGCTGGCCGTGTGCACCTCCGGGGGGCTCGGCCGTACGCCCCTTCGAGCCTACGAAGCTTGGTCGTACGGAAGCTTGGTCGTCACGAGGGGTGTGCTGGTGGTCAGCGGCGCGCGACGGTGCCGAGCGCGACGGCGCAGAGCCGTTCCCCGTCCCTGTCTCCGCCGCGGTCGAAGACCTCGCAGCGCACGGTAACCAGAGTGGAGCCGGCGTGGACGACCTCGGCACGGGCGATGAGCTCGTCGCCCCGCGCCCCCCGGAGATAGTTGATCTTCATCTCGGAGGTCAGGACGGCGTCCCCCGCGACGCTGCCGGCGGCGAAGGTGAGGGCAGTGTCGGCGGCATAGCTCAGCGCCCCGCCGTGCGCGGCGCCGTGCTGCTGGCGTAGATGATCTCCGAGCGGGATGGTCAGCTCGGCCACCCCCGCCTCGAAGCGACTGAGCCGGGCGCCGAGCAGTCGACTGAAGGGCTGGGCTGCGAGTAGCCCGCGGGCCACGGCGATGTCGGGCGTCATCGGCTCTCCAGGAAGGTGTGCCTGCCGGCGGGGTGCCTACCAAGCAGTGTGGGCCTTGGGAGGTTCGTGGGTCGTCAGGGACTGGGCGCGGGTGGCGGAGGGGTGACGACACGATTGGCAGTGGTCTCGATGGCGGACTGCGGACTGATGATCTGGGCCGTGRCCGGCTGCGGTCGGCTGAGCCACTGCTTTCGTCTCGCTGCTCGCCTGAATCCAGGGCGAAGCGATGGTTATCCGCCTGGCGCGGTGTGTAGGAGGTCGGCGGTATGTCGTGAATAGGGGTTGCGGCGGGGTTTTCGTGCCAGGTCGATCCAGGGTGGAGGAAGGAACTCGGGCCGGCGGTCGGGGCCGAGCCGGACGGTCCAACCCTGGTGGTGCACGAACCGGTGATGATATCCGCACAGCAAGACCAGATTGTCGAGCGAGGTTTCTCCGCCGTCTATCCAATGACGAACATGGTGAATTTCACACCACGACGACGGGCGGTCACATCCCGGATATGCGCAGCAGACATCGCGGGCGATGACGGCGCGACGCAGATCCGCCGGTGCGCTCCGGTAGGCACGACCGACATCCAACGGAACGCTGGCCGCATCGAACAGCACCCGGCCGACCGAGGCGTCACAGGCCAGGCGGCGCAGCACACCGGCCGGCAGCGGCTGACCCCAGCCGGTCGAGGCCGGAGGCCCGCCGTGGCCGAGCAGCGCCGCCCACGGCACGGTCACCGTCAGATGCGGGCGCACCCCACCGGTCACGGGCAGAACGCC
Organism: Frankia sp. CgMI4; assembly: GCF_001756285.1. Classification (NCBI taxonomy): domain Bacteria; kingdom Bacillati; phylum Actinomycetota; class Actinomycetes; order Frankiales; family Frankiaceae; genus Frankia; species Frankia sp. CgMI4. The sequence goes on along the minus strand of NZ_MAQZ01000075.1, from coordinate 1,611 downwards.
GGCACCGAGCACGCGGTGGAACAGCTCGACGAAGGCGTCGGCACGCCGCCGCGCCGGGGAACGCGGATCGGCGGTGCCGTCATCGCCGGGGCGGGGTCCGGCCAGCGGATCCAACGCCGAACGCAGCAGGGCGGCGGCTTCGGCATCAAGGGTGCCGCTGATCCGCGTGGTCCCGCCCGGCAGGTCGGTCAACCACAGACCCCGCCGGTCGGCAGGATCACTACCGGGACCCGGCCTACCGTCCCGGTCGCCCGCATCGCTCTGGTCGCCCGCATCGCTCTGGCTGTCCGGGTCGTTGTGGTGACCGGTGTCGGTGGGCCCGTCGCCGCCGGGGCTGGTATCGATCTGGGTGAGCTGTTCGCGCAGGTGCCGGCCGAGACGGGCCAGCTCCGCGGGGTCGAACATCCAGGCCAGCTCCAGCAGCGAAGCCTCCGCGGCGGTATACACCTCGGCGCCGAGGCCACGCGGCAGAGAACGCAGCGCCAGGTGGATCTCCCATGCTTGCTCTACAGTGATCACACCGGCGGTCAGGGCAGCGCCGGTCGCGGCCAGCGGGCCATCCACGGCAATCGCGAGATCAAGCAGACGCCGGGCGTCAACGGGACGCATCCGCAGCCGTTCCCGCAGCAACGCTGCCGTACCGGCCGCGCCCTCCCGCGCGGCCAGGTTCCGCCCATGAGCCTCCCGCGCCAGCGCGAGCCGCACCGCGGCAAGGCGGGCCAGCTCCACCGAACAGTCGTCCAGGGCGCCGTACAACTCGGCGTCCGACAACGACCACACCGGCGCCTCTACCAGGCCACCCACCTGCCCGGCCACCCCCACCAACCCGGACAGCACCCGATGCTGCCCGGTGGCGGGATCGGTGGCGGGATCGGTGGCGGGATCGGTGGCGGGATCGGTGGCGGGATCGGTGGCGGGATCGGTGGCGGGATCGGTGGCGGGATCGGTGGCGGGATCGGTGGCGGGATCGGTGGCGGTCATGGATCAAGCGTAGATCACCCCACCTCGGATGTCGAACCTATGTTCGATTACCGTTACTCGGTGCTGTGGTTGCCGAGCGGGCAGGAAGGCCGTTTCGTTGTGGCCGGCAGCGCCGGCAGGGCGACCGCGAGCGTCGCGACCCCGATCGGCACGTTGATGAAGATCCAGCGCCAGCTTGCGGTGTCGGTGAGGACGCCGCCGAGCACCTGGCCGATCGAGGCACCGGCGGCACCGGTGAAGCTGAAGACGGCGATCGCCCTGGCCCGCTGCCCGGGCTCGGCGAACAGTGTCCCCAGGATGCCCAGGCTGACGGCGGCGGCCATCGCGCCGCCGATCCCCTGCAGGAAACGCGCGAGGATCAGCATCGCGGGGCTGCCGGCCGCTCCCGCGAGAGCCGAGGCCGCGGTGAACACCGCGGTGCCGGACAAGAACATGCGCCGCCGGCTGATGAGGTCGCTAAGCCGTCCGGCCAGCAGCAGACTTCTGAAGGCGATCAGGTACGCAAGTAGTACGTCGTAGCAACGCCTGATCTACAGGGTAGAGAAAAGTTGCGATGACCCCAGATGTGGCAGGGGACCCCAGCGAGGCCCGCATGCTCGGGGCTTCGCCGGGGTCCCAAGGGCCAGCCGA
>NZ_MAQZ01000074.1:0-19147 GCF_001756285.1 Frankia sp. CgMI4 | reverse complement strand
CGGGGTCGCGAACATGAGCAGCATCAGCGTGCCGTGCATCGTGAAAAACTGGTTGTACTGCTCGTTGGAGAAGTACTGCAGCCCCGGGCGGGCGAGTTCCGCCCGCATCATGATGGCCAGGACACCGGCGAAGAGGAAGAACCCGAACGACGTGACGAAGTACATGACGGCGATGTCCTTGTGGGACGTCGTCCGCAGATAGCCGAGCAGGTTCGTCCGCCGGGGGATGTGGGAGTCCGGGGAGTCGGCGTGGCCGACACCCGCTTCTTGTACGAGGGTCACTGTCCACTCCCGGTGGTTGCGGTGGTGGCGGCGGTCCCGGTCGTTGACACGGCCGGCGCCGCCGAGATCGCCACGTTCTCCCGGTCCGCGATGAACGTGTCGTACTCGGCCTGCGGCACGACCTTCACGTAGAAGTTCATCCGGTCGTGGTCCGTCCCGCACAGTTCGGCGCATCGACCGATGAAGGTGCCGGTCTTCGTGATGGTCAGTTCAAACTGGTTCACCCGGCCGGGGATGACGTCCCGTTTGAACAGGAACTCCGGCACCCAGAACGAGTGGATGACGTCCGGCGAGCTCTCCACGAAACGGATCGAGCGGTTCTGCGGCAGCACGAGCACCGCCGGTTCACCGGGGCGACCGGTGACCTCGATCGGGTTGGCACCCTGCCGGCCGGATCCGGTGTCGAGGTACTTGAACTGCCAGTTCCATCGGAAGGCGATCACGTCAACGGTGACGTCTGGCTTCGGCGAGAGCTTGGTGACCTCGCTCTCGTCCCGGGCCGTGTAGAAGAACAGCCCGGCCACGATCACCACCGGCACGACGGTGTAGAGAACCTCGACTGGCAGGTTGTAGCGCACCTGGYGGGGAAGCACGTCGCTGCGTTTCCGGAAGGCGATGATCGCGTAAAAGATCATTCCCCAGACGAGCACACCGACGGCGAGCGCGGCGATCGCCGAACCCTGCCAGATGTTGAGAAGGCGCGGCGTCTGGTTCGTCACGCCCCTGGGATAGCCGAATGTAGGCCTGTCGCAGGCGGTCGCCATGATCCCCACGACAGCGAGCACGGCACCGAGACGCAGGACACGCCGAAGCGGCCGGATGTGCCGCGTCCCGTGCACGCCGACCGCGKACACCGCAGCTGCGCGTGTGTCGGAGTCAGCCGGTGTCGTCGGCGTGTCCTCGACATCCGCGAGCGACGGCCGGGTCCGACCGAAGGATCTCCTCACCAGGTCCTGCCTCCCACGACGAGCGGGCCGCGGCCGCGGGGCGGACAGCGTTCGTCCCCGCGCGCGAGACCCCCTGGAAACGCCATGTCGCCCCGCCGATCCAACCGGACGACATGCTGTCTTCGACACGCTGTAGATGGTGCGGCAGCAGCGTATCTCAGCAGCCGCGAACCTTCTCGCCTAAGGCCCCCGTCAGCGCCTGTGACGCACGCCCCTCCCGGCCGTTCACGGCGTACCGTTTCACAGGTGCCGGCCTATCTCGACCACGCGTCGACCACGCCGCTGCACCCTGCCGCGCGCGAGGCTCTGCTAATGGCTCTTCAGGATGGTTGGGCCGACCCGGCACGGTTGTATCGGGAGGGCCGCCGGGCGCGCATGCTGCTCGACGCGGCCCGCGAGACCGTCGCGGGCGTGCTCGGGGCCCGGCCGGACGAGATCAGTTTTCCCGCGAGCGGGTCGGCGGCGGCGCATCTGGCCCTGTTGGGCACGGCGGCGGCCCGGCGGCGTGCGGGTGACGTCGTCATGGTCAGCGCGGTCGAGCACTCCAGCGTCCTGCACGCCGCGCAGCGGCACGAACAGGCCGGTGGACGGGTCGTCAGGATTGGTGTGGATCATCTCGGCCGGGTTGACCCCGCCGACTTCACCCCCGTCGCCGGTACCGCCGTCGCCAGCCTCCAGCACGCCAACCACGAGGTCGGGACCATCCAGCCGGTCGCCGAGGTCGCCGAACGGATGCGCGCCGCCGGGGTGCCGCTGCACACCGACGCCGCCGTGACAGTCGGCCACATCCCCGTCGACCTGGCCGACCTCGGGGTGGATCTGCTCACCGCGAGTGCCCACAAGTTCGGCGGACCACCCGGGGTGGGCGTTCTCGCGGTGCGCACCGGGACCCGCTGGCGCAGTCCCGGTCCCGTTGACGAGCGGGAGGGCGGTCGGGTTGCGGGCTATCCGAACGTCCCCGCCGTCGTCGCCGCRGCCATGGCGCTGAGCGCCCGGGCGGGTGAACTCGCCGCGGAGGCGCCCCGGCTCGCCGGCTACGTGGCCGAACTGCGCCGCCGGCTGCCCGAACTCGTCAACGGCGTGGAACTACTCGGCGATCCGGACCGGGCGGCGACGGTTCCGCACATCAGCGCGTTCTCCTGCCTCTACGTCGAGGGCGAGGCGCTGCTGACCGAGCTCGACCGGACCGGAATCGCCGTGAGCTCCGGGTCGAGCTGCACATCCGACACCCTGATCCCGAGCCATGTCCTGGTCGCCATGGGCGCGTTGACGCACGGCAACCTGCGGATATCCTTTGGCCGCGAGTCGACCCAGGCCGATCTCGACGCCCTGCTGACGGCGCTGCCCGCAGCCGTACGCGCCGTGCGGGACCGGCTGGGCGCCGCCGGGCTTTGATGCCGACAATCCGATGACGGAACAGCCGCACACGGTCGACTCGCGGGGACGACGCTGCCCGTTGCCGATCATCGATCTGGCCCGCGCCTTCGGCGGGATTCCGGTGACCGGCACCATCACGCTCTGGGCCGACGACCCCGCCGCCGGCGCGGACGTCGTGGCCTGGTGCCGGCTGCGGGGTCAGGAGCTGGTGGACGTCTCCCCGCTTCCGGAAGGCGGGGAGGCGTTCGTCATCCGGCGGCTTGTATAACCCGCCGGCTCAGATTGCCGGCAGATGCTCGGCGATCTCGGCGGCGGCGTCGGAACCGTAGGCCTCGGTGAGACGCTTAAGCACCTCCGAGGGCTCCACCGTGTACTCCTGGGTGCCGATCGTCTCCAGGACCAGGGTGGCGAGCAGGGAGCCGACCTGGGCGGAGCGTTCGAGCGAGAGGTCCCAGGACCGGCCGGCGAAGAACCCGGCCCGGAAGGCGTCCCCGACTCCGGTGGGATCCGGGGTGGCGCGGGCGGGAACGACCGGGACCCGGATGGGGTCGCTCTCCGGGGCCTCGATGACCGCACCGTCCTTGCCGTGCGTGGTCACCCGGACACCGACCCTGGCCAGGATCTCCTCGTCCGACCAGCCGGTCTTGCTGGCGAGCAGCGCCTTCTCGTACTCGTTACAGAACAGGTAGGCCGCACCGACGACGAGCTCGCGGATCTGCGGGCCCTCCATGATCGCGAGCTGCTGGGAGATGTCCGCCGCGAACGGATATCCCCGCTGCCGGCACTCCTCGCTGTGGCGCAGCATCGCCCCGGGGTCGTTGGGGCTGACGATCACCATGTCCAGGCCGCCGAACCGCTCGGCGATCGGCCTCAACTCGATGTCGGCGGCCTCACTCATCGCACCCGGGTAGAAGGACGCGATCTGGTTGAGGTCCTCGTCGGTGGTGCAGACGAACCGCGCGGTGTGYGCGATCTCACTGACCCGCACGGAGGCGGTGTCCACGCCGTGCCGGTCGAGCCAGGAGCGGTAGTCGGCGAAGTCCTCGCCGACCGCGCCGACGAGGATCGGGCGCAGGCCCAGCCGGCCCAGGCCGAAGGCGATGTTGGCCGCCACTCCGCCCCGCCGGATCACGAGCTCGTCGACGAGAAAGGACAGCGAGACCCGCTCAAGCTGGTCGGCGAGCAACTGCTCGGCGAACCTTCCAGGAAAGCGCATGAGGTGGTCAGAGGCGATGGAACCAGTCACGGCGATACGCACGATCAAGGAGCTTACCGGCCTGCCCCGAAGCCCGGAACCACCGGCTCGCGCTGGTTCACACGCGTCATCACGGAGGCGTCAGAATTACGAGGCGTCAGATCGCGGTGTCCCGTGATTCCGGCGGCCCGCCGGCAAGGGAAACGATGAATACCGGCACAAGCGGATACCGACGCAGCACATGCGGGAGAGCCCGGTCCGACGAACAAGGGCCGGACCAGGCTCTCCCGGACGTACCAGTCTGATCAACCGGTCACCGAACCGCACCCGGGACTCGCGTCGAGACGCGAGCAGGAGGGACGGCCCGGTGCTCAGCGCATCAGTGGAACGAGTCGCCGCAGGCGCAGGAACCCTGGGCATTCGGGTTATCGATAGTGAAACCCTGCTTCTCGATCGTGTCGACGAAGTCGATCGTCGCCCCGCCGAGGTACGGGGCACTCATCCGGTCCACCGCCACCTTGACACCGGAGAAATCGATGACGGTGTCGCCGTCGAGGGACCGCTCGTCAAAGAACAGCTGGTAGCGCATGCCCGAGCAGCCTCCGGGCTGCACCGCGATACGCAGCTTGAGGTCATCCCGACCCTCCTGCTCGAGCAGGGTCTTCACCTTGCCTGCGGCGGTGTCGGTGAGGACGACGCTCGAGGACTGCGTCGCGGGTGCCGTGGTGTCCTGAACGGTCATAGGGACTACTCCTGCCCTTGGTGGACGTGCCTGGCAAGCCAGGCCACTAGTTCCGGTTGACTTGTACGCAGGGCGCCGCCGACCATCCGGCGCACACCCCCCGGGCACGGCACTGCCACTGTGCCGACATCCATGCCCAACACCGTCGGCCGGGATCCGCTTCCTATGGTAGCGACGTCGGCGCGGGCCAACCACGTCGAGATCCYGACCATGCCTGGAGACGGTGGTCACTCCCGTTCACGTTAGTGACCTTCGTCTGGCCGCCAGCTGACCACGAAGAGCTCGGCATACGATGGCGCCGGGAGTTAGAGTCTCATCGACCATTCGTGGACGGGTCCGGCGGGATCGTTCGGTCGGCCGCCGCGGACGACGAGGCGGCCAGGCCGAGGGCCGGTCGACCGGAGGAGCGCCATGACCACCAACCCGACCCTGCGGCGCGGCCCCATCCCTGCTCGCGACCCGGCCCTCGGCCGGGTCGGTGTGACTCCATCACCGCTGGCCCTGCTGCTACTCGGCCGCCAGGCCGACCCGGCCAGCGAGCGTGGCGTGGACTGTCCGGGTGAACTCCCCCCGGCGGCCGATCCGGCCCTCACAGCCCGCGCCGCGGCGGCGAAGCGGGCGCTGGGTGATCGGGCGTTCATCCTCGGGCACCACTACCAGCGCGACGAGGTCATCGCCTTCGCCGACGTGACCGGCGACTCGTTCAAGCTGGCCCAGCAGGCCGCCGCGCGGCCGCAGGCCGAGGCGATCGTCTTCTGCGGCGTGCACTTCATGGCGGAAAGCGCCGACATCCTCACCGGCGCGCACCAGCAGGTGATCCTGCCGGACCTCGCCGCCGGCTGCTCGATGGCGGACATGGCCACCGCCGAGCAGGTCGAGCAGGCCTGGGACGATCTGCTCGATGCGGGAGTCGCCGCCGATACCGTTCCGGTGAGCTACATGAACTCCTCGGCCGCGATCAAGGCGTTCACCGGGCGCCACGACGGGACGATCTGCACCTCGTCGAACGCCAGGCGCGCGCTGGAGTGGGCCTTCGGCGAGCGCGGGGGTGCCCGGGTGCTTTTCCTGCCGGACCAGCACCTCGGCCGCAACACCGCCATCGGTGAACTGGGGACAAGCGAGCAGGACTGCGTCGTTTACGACCCCCGCAARCCCTCGGGAGGACTGACCCGCCGGCAACTGCGCGCGGCGAAGATGATCCTCTGGCGGKGTCACTGCTCGGTGCACGGCCGGTTCACCCGCGACAGCGTCGACGAGGTCCGCCGCCGGATCCCCGGGGTGACGGTGCTCGCCCACCCCGAGTGCCGGCGGGAGGTCGTCACCGCGGCCGACCTCGTCGGCTCGACCGAGTACATCATCTCGGTCGTCGCTGCCGCTCCCGCCGGATCGGCGTTCGCGATCGGTACCGAGCTGAACCTGGTGCAGCGGCTGGCGACGAGGCACCCTGACAAGACCATCGTCTTCCTGGACCGTACGGTGTGTTTCTGCTCCACCATGAACCGGATCGACATGCCCCACCTCGTGTGGGCGCTGGAGTCCCTCGTACGGGGTGAGACGGTGAACCGCATCACCGTCGACCCGGACGTGGCCACCTATGCCCGGAAGGCTCTCGACCAGATGTTGGCGCTGCCCTGATGGCTCTGCTGAAACGACGCAACTCCGCCGGCCCCGATGCCGGCCCCGGCCCCGGGGACCCGATCGCCGAGCAGGTGGAGAGGGTCGAACAGGAGAAGGTCGCCGATCCGCGGCGCACGGCGGCCAAGGGCCGGCCCACGCCCCGCCGGGCGGAGGCGCGGGCCGCCCGTACGAAGCCCGGTGGTGCGCTCGGCGTCTCGGCGAACAAGCAGGAGGCGCGGGCCGCGCGACGCAGGCAGAGCCAGGAGTACCGCGCGGCGATGATGTCCGGCGACGTCAGCCGGCTGCCAGCGCGTGAACGCGCGCCCGAGCGCGTACTGACCCGCGACTTCGTGGACACGCGGATCAACGTCGGATCGTTCTTCTTGCCGATCGCCGTCGTCTACTTCGTCGGCGGACTGGTCCCGAACRCATCGATCAGGCTGGCCGCGACCCTGCTGATGCTGCTCGGGATCGTCGCGGTCGTCATCGACTCGATCCTGCTCTCCTGGCAGGTGAGCCGGCGCGTCGCGGAGAAGTACCCGGACTCCCGGGTGCGGGTGCGGGCCTACGCCGCGCAGCGCGCGCTACTGCCGCGGCGCTGGCGACTCCCCCGCCCGCGGGTCTCCCGCTCCGACCCGCGCCCCTGATCGACGGTCAGGGCCGACGGCTAAGGTCGTCACGTGAAGCATCGACGTCTTGGGCGCAGCGGCCTGTCGGTCAGTGAGATCTCCTACGGCAACTGGATCACCCATGGTGACCAGATCGAGGCGGACGCGGCGACCGCCTGTGTGCGTGCCGCCCTCGACGAGGGCATCACCACATTCGACACCGCGGACGTCTACGCCGGTACCCGCGCCGAGAGCGTCCTGGGCGAAGCGCTGCAGGGCGTGCGCCGGGAGTCCTACGAGCTGTTCACCAAGGTCTACTGGCCCACCGGCCCGGGGGAGAACGACAAGGGCCTCGGTCGCAAGCACATCATCGAGTCCGCGCACGCCTCGCTGCGCCGTCTGCGCACCGACCATCTCGACCTCTACCAGGCACACCGGTACGACCCGACGGTGCCGATCGAAGAGACCCTGYGGGCCTTCGACGACCTCGTCCGCGCCGGCAAAGTGCTCTACGTCGGCGTGTCCGAGTGGAGCGCCGCGCAGATCAGCGACGCCGTCCGGCTGGCCAGCGAGCTGGGGCTGGACCGCATCATCTCCAACCAGCCGCAGTACTCGATGCTGTGGCGGACCATCGAGGCCGACATCGTGCCCGTCAGCCGGAAGGCCGGGATCTCCCAGATCGTCTGGTCGCCGATCGCCCAAGGCGTGCTCACCGGCAAGTACCCGCCCGGTCAGCCACCGCCGGCCGGCAGCCGGGCCACCGGTGAAACCGGTTCCACCTTCATCTCCCGGCTGCTGCGCGACGACGTGCTGACCGCGGTGCAGGAGCTGCGGCCGATCGCCGCGGACGCCGGGCTGTCGATGGCGCAGCTCGCCGTCGCCTGGGTGCTGCAGAACGACAACGTCGCCTCAGCGATCATCGGCGCGTCCCGGCCGGAGCAGGTACGGGAGAACGTCAAGGCTGCCGGCGTGACGCTCGACACGGCGCTGCTTGATCGGATCGACGACGTGCTCGCCGAGGTCGTCACCCGGGCCTGACCCGGGCCTGCCTCCAGGCCTGGCCCCGGGCCCGCCGGCTACCCCGAACCGAATCAGATCTGATCTGATCTGATCAGATCAGATCAGATCAGCCAGGCTGGTCGCCAGCCGGGTCGGTTCGGCGGAAAGCGGAGGCCAGCGCCTGCCAGGTCCGGTCGAGATCGGATCCTGGCAGATAGCGGCCGTCCAGTTCGAGGATCATCGTGCCGTGCGCGGCGGCCCACAGGGCCTGCGCACGATAGGGTTCCCCGGCCGCCCGGTAGAATGGCTCCCCCGCCCAGTCCTCGACGTCGGCGCTCAGTAGCCGACGGTTCAGCGAACCGGCGGTGACCAGGCGGTAGAGGTTCGGATGGGCTTGGGCATAGCCCCGGTACGCGGCCAGCAGGGCCGGGACCACCTCCGCGGCACCGCCGCGGTMGACCACGTCGTGGAGCAGGTCCCCGATCTCCATGAGCATGGTCTCGATCAGCTTGGCCTCGAGCTGCGGCTTACCCGCGAGATGCTTGTACAGCGACGGCGCCCGGATACCGAGGAGATCACCGATCCGGCGCATCGTCAGCGCCCCCGCCCCCTCGGTCTCCAGCACCCCCCGCGCGACCGTGATGATCTCGGTGACCCGCGGCGAGACGGGGCCTAGGACCGGGCGGGGCGCGATCCTGGGCAATGGCGGCTCGCCGACCGGCCGCGCCTGCGCCACCGACCGTGCTCCCCGCACCGGCGCCGGCCCGGATTCCGCCCGCACCGGTGAGGTCGCCGCCCCCGTGTTCACGCCGGTGTGATCACGAAGACGGGGTGGCGGGGCGCGATCCGACGGATCTCCTCATCGGGCGAGTCCGGCCCGACCCCGTCGAAGAAGGCGCCGACCTCGGCCTTCCACCGCCGCAGGTAGGCCCGCAGCACGGCGACGCTCGCCGCCGGATCCAGCTCGGTCGCGGAGTAACGCGTGCGCGACCGGCCACGCAGCAGGCATAGCTCGCCTTGGGCCGCGCGCAGATTACRCACCCACTGGCCGTGCCCTCGCGCCGAGACCAGGTACTGCTGCCCGTCGAAGATGAGCAGGYTCACCGGGGTCCGGCGCGGCTCGCCGCTGATCCGGCCGCGTACCTCGAGGATCCGACTGCCCAGGAGGCTGATCCCCGCCCGGGTCAACGCCGCGACGGCGCGGTTGGCCACGTTACGGGTGAACCATCCGGGGGCGAGGTAATGCGCTTCGGCCGGAGTGGACGGGTTGTTGTGCTCGGTCAAGATCTGCACCCTCTCTGTCGACCGGAACGGCCCGGCGCCGGCCTGAGCGATCTCGATGGTTCGGCCGGCCGGACCACACCGGACAGGCCAACGTCGTCAGCCAACGTCGTCAGCCAACGCTGCCAGCTAACATCGTTAGCCGACCTCTCGTCAAGAGGCGGTTCGGTCGGCGCGAATCGGGACCGGCACCGGTCGGGACCGGCACGGGCGGAGGCGGCTCAGGTCACCGGGCGCAGGCTCATCGGCCCGTAGACGCGACGGCCGGCATCGAGGAGCGTCACCTGCGCCACCCCCGCATCGAGCAGGTCACGCCAGGTCTCCCCGAGCCACGTCTCAGCGTCTCCCTGGCTGGTGAACGACTCAGAGGTCGAGTCCCCGCCGACCATCGTGATCGTGCCGTCATCGCCTTCGTAGCGCCAGGTCCAGGTCATGAGTGTGTCCTTCCCACCCGGGCGGCCCGCGCTGGAGCCGCCGGCCGTGATCGGCCAGTGCGCCGGCCGGTCGTCCCATCCAACCGCGTGCACCCCGYCGACGCGGGACTCCCGGCCCCACGCCAGGGCCGATGATCCATCGTGGCACTGGTCGACCGGCCCGCGGGCCCGGGTCTGGTCGGCCCGTGCTACTGGCGCGGTCGGCGATACCCGCGCCAGGATGTCGTGAACGTCGGTAACGTCAGTTCCGGTGGATGCCCGGACAGCATCGCGACCACCACGATCGCGAAGCCGGCGTCACCGGTCATCGCCGGTCGTGCGAGCCGGCGGCATGTCCGCACGGTGAGCACAGCCGCGTCGAAGGCAGGTCCGCACGACAGGCACGTCTGCGTGAGCAGTACGTCGGTACAAGGAGGAAGAACCCGCGTGGGAACGACCGTCTACAACGCAGCGGCCATCGTGGMCGAGTCCGTGGAACACGAGGACGCTCCCCTGACCTGGTGGGCCGCCGCGCTCGTCACCTTCGCGGCAATCTTCCTGCTGGCGGTRGTGCTCACCCTCATGACCCTGTGGGAGCGCAAGCGCCACCCGCACGTCTGAGGTTCCGCGGGCCACGKAGCCTGGCAGGCTTGAGAACCCGGAGAGGCGGGATCCGGGGGGATCCGGGGCGCAACGGGATCCGGGAGACGGAACACGATGAAGGTGACGCTGCTCGGCACCGGCTCGGCGGACGGCTGGCCCAACCCGTGGTGCGACTGCGCATCCTGTGCCTGGGCCAGGGAACACGAAGTACGCGGGCAGACGGCCGTTCTGATCGACGACGCCCTGCTGATCGACTGTGGTCCCGACGTGCCCCGGACCRCTGCCCGGCTCGGAGTACGCCTATCGGGGCTGCGTCATCTGCTGATCAGTCACGCCCATCCCGATCATCTGGGGCCCGAGAGCCTGATGTGGCGCTCGTGGTCGACAGCCGCGGGACGGCCCCTCGACGTGGTCGGTCCGCCGGCGGCGCTGGCGGCGTGCCGGGAGTTCCTGGCTCGCTGGGAGCGCTCCGATCCGGACCGGGACGGCTCGCCGCTGCGGCTGATCGCCGTGGTGCCCGGGGGCACGCCGACGACACCCGGACCCCTGCGCCTCGGCGCGGACGATCGGCAGGCCGCGGAGGACCGGGGATCCCCGGAGGATCAGGAGTCCCCGAGCGATCGGGGTTATCTCGTTCGACCGGTCGCCGCCCAGCACGGTGACGCGAGCATCGGGCCGGCCGTGCTCTACGACGTGACGGCGCCGGACGGTGGACGTCTGCTGTACGGCTGCGACACCGCGGCGCCGCTGCCGGCGGAGACGCTCGAGGCGGTCACCGGCCGCGCCTACGACGTCGTGCTGCTGGAGGAGAACAACGGCGACCGGCCGGGGTTCGGCGAGCACCTTGACCTCGATACCTTCGGTCAGCTCGTGGCCGAGCTGCGCCGCCGCGGCGCCGTGGTGCCGAGCACCCTGGTACTGGCCGTCCATCTGAGTCACCGCAACCCGCCCGGCGACGAACTGRCCCGCCGGCTCCACCTCGTCGGCGCGCTGGCACCGGCGGACGGGACCGTCTATGACATCGTCCCGGCCGCCCGGCGGCAGCCATCACAGCCGTCGCAGCCGTCGCAGCCACCACGGGCACCAGGGCGGTGGCAGAGTCCGGTGCTCCCGGCACCACACCGGGTCCTGATCACGGGGGGTGCTCGGTCGGGGAAGTCGGCCGAGGCCGAACGCCGGCTGCTCGCCGAACCGGAGGTGGTCTACGTCGCGACGTCGGCGCCGCCTGATCCGGCCGACGCCGAGTGGTCCGAGCGGATCGCCGCACACCGGCGGCGGCGCCCGGCCGCCTGGACGACCGTGGAGACGGTCGACCTGGTTCCCCTGTTGCGCTCTCCCGGACCACCGCTGCTCATCGACGGTCTGGGGCTGTGGGTCGGCGCCTGGCTGGACCGTCCGGACGAGTTGCGCATCCGCGCGGAGGAGCTCGTTGACGCCTGGCGGGCCACCGGCCGTCGGGTCGTCGCGGTCACGGACGAGGTCGGTTCCGGGGTCGTTCCCCCGGCCGAGGCCGGCCGCCGGTTCCGCGACGTGCTCGGCCGTCTCAACGCCGATCTCGCGGCCGAGGCCGACGAGGTGTGGCAGGTGGTCGCGGGCATCCCCCTCCGGCTGCGACCGTTCCCGCACGAGCGGTCATAGCGTCCTCACGGGACGAATCCTCCCGTGACGAAGTCGTAGCGGTAGAGCCCGGCCGAGCAGGCCACGATGAGACCGGCCGGTTCGGTCGCGGGAAGCCACCGGCAGGACCGGGCCGCGCCGTCGCTCACCCGCCAGACCCGCACGGTGYGGTCATTGCCGCCCGAGGCCAGCCACCTGCCGGCCGGGCCGGCCGGCAAGGACCAACCGTCCCGGCCRCGCCGATCGGCACAATCATGCGGTACGGGGACCACTGGGAGATACCTTCGCGGGGATGTGGTGCGTTGCCGACCGAGCGGATCAGGTAGTAAGGATCCCGTGGATCCCGATGCGTCAGGCAGCGCCGTTCCCGCCGTTCCCCCGTTGGACTCCGACGCGATGGCGGCGGCTCGCCAGCGGCAGACCGAACTGACCAAGCCACCCGGGGCGCTGGGCCGGCTCGAGGATCTGTCCATCTGGCTCGCCGGCGCACAGGCGACCTGCCCACCCCGTCCCTTCGCCCGGATCCGGGCGGTCGTGATCGCCGGCGACCACGGTGTCGCCCAGGCCGGGGTGTCCGCCTTCCCCAGCGACGTGACCGCCCAGATGGTCTCGAACTTCGCCGCGGGCGGCGCGGCGGTCAACGTGCTGGCCCGCCAGGTCGGGGCCGCCGTGCGCGTGGTGGACGTGTCCGTGGACACCGCGCGGCCCCTCACGCCGGGCGGGGTGGATGGATCGGCCGCACCGGAGCGCTATCGGGTGCGACGGTCGAGCGGACGGATCGACCGCACCGACGCGCTGTCGGTCGCGGAGGCRGACGCCGCGTTCGCCGTCGGCCGACTCATCGCGGACGAGGAGATCGACGCGGGCGCGKACCTGCTTGTTCCCGGCGAGATGGGGATCGGCAACACAACCCCCGCAGCCACCATCGTGGCGCTGCTGTGCGACCGGGAGCCGATCGAGGTAGTCGGCCGCGGGACGGGGATCGACGACCAACGTTGGATGCTCAAGACGGCCGCGATCCGGGACGCGATGCGGCGCGGCCGGCCGTTCACCGGCGACGCRCATTCGGTGCTGCGGATCGTCGGTGGAGCCRATCTGCTCGCCCTGGCCGGGCTGCTGGCGCAGTCCGCCGTGCGACGGACGCCGGTCATCCTCGACGGTGTGATCGTCTGCGCGGCGGCACTGGCCGCAGAGCGGATCGCCCCAGGAGCAAGCCAGTGGTGGGTGGCCGGCACCCGGTCCACCGAGCCCGCCCAGGGAATCGCACTGGACGCACTCGGTCTGACCCCCCTGGTCGACGCCGGCCTGCGTCTCGGGGAGGGCACCGGTGCGCTCCTCGCCGTTCCGTTCCTGCGGGCGGCCCAGGCCACGCTGGCCGAGATGGCGACGTTCGACCAGGCCGGTGTCAGCGGGAAAGCCGAGGTCGGCGGCGGCCAAGGGGACTCGGGCCCCGCGGCCGGTGCCCCGTGATGCTCGAGGCAAGAACAGCATTCACGCTGCTCACCGTCCTGCCGCTGCGGGGCCCGGAGCACACCGACCGGCGGCTCGCGGGCCGGGCGATGGCCCTGGCGCCCTTCGTCGGCCTGGCCCTGGGGCTGCTCGCCGGCAGTGCGGTGTTCGCCACCCGGATCGTCACGGCGGTTCCCGGTCAGCGCGCCCAGACCCTGCTGCCGGCCGTCGTCGGCGTCACGGTGCTCGCTCTGGTCACCCGGGGCCTGCATCTCGACGGGCTGGCCGATCTCGGGGACGGGCTCGGCGCCTGGCGAGCGCGGGGCAGGGATCGCGCCTTGGAGATCATGCGCGAGTCGACCATCGGGGCCTTCGGAGCGATCATCGTCCTGTTCGTGGTGCTRCTCCAGGTCGGGGCCCTGAGCACGACGATCTCGGCGCACCGCGGCACGCTGTCGATTCTGGTCGCCGCGATGACCAGCAGGCTCGCGGCCACCCTGGCCTGTACCGGCGCCGTCCCGCCGGCTCGGCCGGATGGCCTCGGTGCGCTGGTCGCGGGAACCGTGCGGACCCGGGACGCGGCGCTGTCCTTCCTGGCAGTCTGCGCCGTCGCGGCGCTGGCCGGACTGCTGGACTTCGACGGCGGCGGCCCCGGCCGGGCGCTGCGAGCGGTCCTCGCGGTCTGGGTCGGGACAGGCGTCTCGTTTCTGCTCCGGCGGTATCTGCTCACGCGCTTCGGCGGGATCACCGGAGACATCCTCGGCGGACTCATCGAGATCACCGCGGYGGCGACCCTGCTCGTCATGGCCATGACGATCCCGACGCCCGTCCTGCACACCCTCGGCCTGCACTGACAGCGCGGCGGACGCCGCCCGCTGGCGTCCGCCCGGCGGGCCCGCCGGACAGGCCCGTCCGGCGGCTGGGCTACTTGGGCGAGGACCTGACGAACGGCGGCCGGACAACCGTCATGGGACTCGGACGGCCCCGGACGTCGACGTTCACCGTGTCGCCCCCCTGCACGGACCGGTCCAGCAGGGCGAGCCCGATCCCCTGGCGCAGCGTCGGAGAGAACGTGCCGCTGGTGACCTCACCGACCGTGGCACCAGCCGCGGAGGCCACGGTCATGTGCGGACGGGGAATCACCCGGCCGGTGGACCGCAGCCCCCACAGCAGGCGGGAGGCGCCGGCGGACCGCTCCGCGAGCAGGGCGTCGCGTCCCCAGAAGCGATCCTTGTCCCAGCCGACGGCCCACCCGGAGCGAGCCTGGACCGGCGTGATCGACAAAGAGAGGTCCTGGCCATGCAGCGGATACCCCATCTCGGTCCGCAGCGTGTCGCGGRCACCGAGGCCGACCGGCACGACGCCGAGCGGCCCACCCGCCGCGAACAGCGCATCCCACAGCGCAGGGGTGTCGTCCCAACGGGGCAACAGCTCGTAGCCTCRCTCTCCGGTGTAGCCCGACCGGCACACGATCACCGGGTGGCCCTTCCACTCCGCGTCGACGAAACTCATATACGTCCCGCCGGTGGGCAGGCCGAGGGCGCCGAGCAGGTCGGCGCAGGCCGGTCCCTGGACCGCTACCACGCCGTACCCGGTGTGCAGGTCGGTGACGGACACGCCCGCCGGCGCCGCCGCGGCGAGGCGAGCRACGACCTGTGCGGTGTTCGCGGCGTTCGGGACGAGGAAGACCTCCTCGTCGGAGTACAGGTAGGCGATCAGATCGTCGACGACCCCGCCGGTCTCCTCGCAGCACAAGGTGTACTGCGCCTGGCCGGGGCCGATCCGGCGCAGGTCGTTGGTCAGGCAGGCGTTGACGAAGGCGGCGGCGCCGGGGMCGGCGATCCTGGCCTTGCCGAGATGGCTGACGTCGAAGATCCCGACCGCGCCGCGGACCGCCTGGTGCTCGGCGAGCACCCCGCGGCCGGTGTACTCGATCGGCATCTCCCAGCCACCGAACCCGGCCATCTTCGCGCCCAGTTCGACGTGCCGGTCGTACAGCGGGGATCGACGCAGCTCTGGGGATCGACGCAGCTCTGCCATGGCCAGCAGCCTAGTGTCCGGCCGGCARCGGTCGAAACGACCGCGGGCCTGGCCTCCGGCCACCCGCCGGTGGGGTCCGGCTCCCCGTCGGGAAGACCTCCCGTTCAATACGCTCACCGCATGACCACCATCGTRCCCAGTACCGCCGCTCTCGCCGATCTCGATGTGGACGCGGTGGTGATCGCCACCGCCACCGGCGACGAGGGGCTCCTCGTAGCCGGTGGCGCGGCGGACCTGGACGCCGCGCTCGGCGGCAGGCTGACGCAGGTGCTTGCCTCGCTGGGCGCGACCGGCAAGGCCGGCGAGACGGTCCGCTTCGCCACCCTCGGTACCGTGCCCTGCGCGACGGTTCTCGCGGTCGGGCTGGGCCCCCTCGCCACGTCGTCCACGCCGATGTCCTCCACGCCGATGTCGTCCACGCCGATCGGCACCGAGGCACTACGCCGGGCGGCCGGGGTCGCGGTGCGCTCCCTCGCCGGGACCGCGCGGGTGGCCGTCGCTCTGGCGGCCGCGCCGGGCGCGGTCACGTCGGAGTCGGTGYGGGCCGTGGCCGAAGGCGCGTTGCTCGGCACCTACTCCTACGACGGGCTGCGCACCACGTCGGCGAACGGCCGCCCCCGCCCCGTCGAGGAGCTGACGGTGCTCGTCGACGAGCAGAGCCTCCCGACAGCGGAAGAGGAACTGCGCCGGGCCACCGTCGTCACGGATGCGGTCACCCTGGTCCGCGATCTGGTGAACACGCCGCCGAGCCATCTGTCCCCCGCCCTGCTCGCCGACATCGCCGTCGAGCGGGCCACCGCCGCCGGCGTGACGGTCGAGGTCCTCGACGAGGTGACGCTCGCCGAGGGCGGCTTCGGAGGCCTGCTCGGTGTCGGCCAGGGATCCGCGAATCCACCGCGGCTGGTGCGGCTGGAATGGCGCGGCGGTGGATCCGAGCGGCCGGCGCTGGCGCTGGTCGGCAAGGGCATCACCTTCGATTCCGGGGGGTTGTCCCTGAAGCCGTCGACCTCCATGGAATGGATGAAGACCGACATGGCGGGCGCGGCCGCGGTGCTCGGCACCGTCATCGCCGCGGCCCGGCTCAAGCTCCCGATCACTCTCACCGGCTGGATGCCCYGCGCGGAGAACATGCCCTCGGGCGACGCGATCCGCCCCTCCGACGTTCTCACCCTGCGCGGCGGCACCCGGGTGGAGGTGCTCAACACCGACGCCGAGGGCCGGCTGGTGCTCGCCGACGCCCTCGTCCGCGCCAACGAGGAGTCACCGGACCTGATCGTGGACGTGGCCACCCTGACCGGCGCACAGATCGTCGCCCTCGGCCACCGGACGAGCGGACTGATGGGTCGTGCGGCCGCGGTGGACGCGGTCGCGTCGGCGGCGGCCGCCGCCGACGAGAGCGTCTGGCCGATGCCCCTTCCGCCCGATCTGCGCAAGGGACTGGACTCGACGGTGGCCGACATCGCCAACGTGCCACCGGGAGGCAACCGAGACGGCGGCATGCTGGTCGCCGCGCACTTCCTCGCCTCGTTCGTCCCCGAGAAGGTGTCCTGGGCGCACATCGACATCGCCGGTCCCTCCTGGAACGGTGGAGAGCCCTACGGCCACACCCCCAAGGGAGGCACCGGCATGATCGTACGCACGCTCGTCCAGCTGGCGCAGGACCGCGCGACGACGACGGCCTCCCCCGGTTCGGCCACCGGTTCCCCGGCTGAGTMCCCGGCCGAGGGCTGACCTGCGGGGGAAGGTAGGTACACAATGGTTGCTGGCGCCTCGCGCAATGCAGCACAGTCACGCCCATCCGAGCGGCAGTGGGCTCACGACGTGAAAGACTGGCATCCGGTTGCCGTGGCTAGGCGAGCCGTGGCCTGACGCTCCTGCTTCGGCTGCCGCGCTCAGCGGTGGGAACGCCGTCGGGGGCGGCGGCCAACCGCGTCACCGGCTTTGTCACTCGACGTAGCAGACGCTACTAGTAACGCTCTCGGCACCACCGGCAAGACCACAGGATTCAACGAGAAGGGACCCCTGGCGTGGCGAATTCAGCGGCCGGTCCCGTCGACCTGGTCATCCTCGGTGGCGGCAGCGGCGGATACGCCGCCGCGCTGCGCGCCGCGGAACTCGACCTGAGCGTCGTTCTGATCGAGAAGGACAAGCTCGGCGGCACCTGCCTGCACCGAGGTTGCATCCCGACCAAGGCGCTGCTGCATTCGGCGGAGATCGTTGACAACATCAACGAAAGCGAGGCCTTCGGGGTTCGCTCGACCCTCGACGGCATCGACATGGCCGCGGTCAACTCCTACAAGGACTCGGTCATCGCCGGGCTCTTCAAGGGGTTGACCGGCCTGATCAAGTCCCGGGGGATCGAGGTCGTCGAGGGATTCGGCCGGCTGGTCTCCCCGACCGCCGTGGCCGTCGGCGACCGGGTCATCGAGGGTCGGCACGTCCTGCTCGCGACCGGYTCCTATTCCAAGACCCTGCCCGGCCTGGACATCGACCACGACAAGGTCATCACCAGCGATGACGCCCTGACCCTCGACCATGTGCCGGCCTCCGCGGTGGTACTGGGCGCCGGGGCCATCGGATGCGAGTTCGCCTCCGTCTGGCGGTCCTACGGGGCCGAGGTGACCATCGTCGAGGCGCTGCCGCACCTCGTCCCGCTCGAGGACGAGTCCAGCTCCAAGCTGCTGGAGCGTGCCTTCCGCAAGCGCGGCATCAAGCAGCATCTCGGCGCGCGGTTCTCCGGGGTGAAGTCCACCGACCAGGGCGTGACGGTGTCCCTCGAGAACGGGRCCACCATCGAGGCCGAACTGCTGCTCGTCGCGGTCGGTCGTGGACCGGTCTCGGAAGGTCTCGGCTACGAGGAGGTCGGCATCGCGACCGACCGCGGCTATGTGCTGGTCGACCGTCAGCTACGCACGAACATTCCGACCGTGTCCGCGCTGGGCGACCTGCGGCCCGGGCTCCAGCTCGCCCACGTCGGCTTCGCCGAGGGCATCTTCGTCGCCGAGCAGCTTGCCGGGCTGGGCCCGGTGCCGGTCGACTACGRCAACGTTCCGCGGGTCACCTACTCCCACCCGGAGGTGGCCTCGGTCGGCCTGACCGCCGCGGTCGCCAGGGAGCGGTACGGCGAGATCAAGACGGTCACCTACAACCTGGCGGGCAACGGCAAGTCCCAGATCCTCAGGACCTCCGGTGCGGTCACTGTGATCGCGGTCCCCGATGGTCCGGTGGTGGGCGTGCACATGGTCGGCGACCGGGTCGGCGAGCTCATCGCCGAGGCTCAGCTCATCACCAACTGGGAGGCGTTCCCCGCCGAGGTCGCCCAGCTCATCCACCYGCATMCCACGCTGTCCGAGGCTCTCGGCGAGGCKCATCTGGCGCTGGCCGGCAAGCCCCTTCACGTCCACGGTTAGCGGGCACCGCCCTGGATCGTGCCTGCCCGTGCCACCCCCGCGGCCCGATCCGCCCAGGATTCAGGCCACGCCAAGCATGAGCGCCTCCGGCCGGCCGCCCGCGCGGTGCAGATGCCGGACGCGACAAAGGAGTCGTTCCAGCATGTCTGTATCTGTCACAATGCCCCGGCTCGGGGAGAGTGTCTCCGAGGGAACCGTCACGCGGTGGCTGAAGCAGGAGGGTGAACGCGTCGAGGCCGACGAGCCACTGCTCGAAGTCAGCACCGACAAGGTCGACACCGAGATCCCCGCCCCCGCCTCCGGTGTCGTCAGCTCGATCAAGGTCGCCGAGGATGAGACCGTCGAGGTCGGCGTCGAGCTCGCGGTGATCGACGACGGGTCCGCGGGTGGCGGCACCGCACCGGCGCAGGCCACGCAGGCGCCCGCCGCGCCGGAGCCGGAACCCGAACCGGCGCCGGAACCCGTGAAGCCGGCTGCCGCGGCACCGCCGCCTCCGCCCACTCCGACGCCCGCACCCGCGCCGACGCCCGCACCCGCGCCGACGCCCGCACCCGCGCCGACGCCCGC
>NZ_MAQZ01000073.1:0-40108 GCF_001756285.1 Frankia sp. CgMI4 | reverse complement strand
CCGACGCCCGCACCCGCGCCGACGCCCGCACCCGCGCCGACGCCCGCACCCGCGCCGACGCCCGCGCCGGCACCGGCGTTCGCTCGTCAGCCGGAGCTCACCCCGGTCCCGGCCCAGACCCCGGCCGCCGCCAACGGGAACGGCGGCGGCATCGGTCGCTACGTCACCCCGCTGGTGCGCAAGATGGCCGCCGAGCTCGGCGTGGACCTGGGAACCGTGGCGGGAACCGGGCCGGGTGGACGCGTCACCAAGCAGGACATCCAGGACGCCGCGCGGCCGCGGGACGCGGCTCCCGCGGCGCAGGAGACTCCCGCGACCCCCCCCACAGCCCCGACAGCCCCAGCCGTGGCGCCGACCGTGGCGCCGACCGGCGCTGCCCCCGTCCGCGGCCAGACCGAGAAGCTCTCCCGCCTGCGGGCGTTGGTCGCTCGCCGCATGGTCGAGTCGCTGCAGATCAGCGCGCAGCTCACCACCGTGGTGGAGGCCGACGTCACCCGGATCGCGCGGCTGCGGGACCGGGCGAAGAGCGGCTTCCAGGCTCGGGAGGGCATCAAGCTGTCATTCCTGCCGTTCTTCGCCTTGGCGACCTGTGCGGCGCTGCGTGAGTTCCCGCAGCTCAACTCCAGCATCGACGTCGAGGCGGGCACGGTCACCTACCACGGAGAGGAGAACCTCGGCATCGCCGTGGACTCCGAGCGTGGTCTGGTCGTGCCCGTCATCCACAACGCCGGCGATCTCAACCTCATCGGGCTGGCCCGCAAGATCGACGACCTGGCGAGCCGCACCYGGGCCAACCGAATCTCGCCCGACGAGCTCGGCGGCGGCACCTTCACCCTGACGAACACCGGCAGTCGAGGCGCCCTGTTCGACACGCCGATCATCAACCAGCCGCAGGTGGGCATCCTCGGCACCGGCATCGTGACGAAGAAGCCGGCCGTCGTCGACGATCCGGAGCTGGGCGAGATCATCGCGGTTCGTTCGACGGTGTACCTGTCCCTCACCTACGACCACCGCATCGTCGACGGTGCCGACGCGGCTCGCTTCCTGGCCTTCACCAAGCACCGGCTGGAAAACGGAGCCTTCGAAGCCGAACTCGGCCTGTAGCCCGGTCACGGCCGGCTGACCGTCCGGTCAGCCGGCCGTGACCGGGACGTTCTCCGAGACCCGCCAACCGGAGCCGGTACGGATCAGGGTGAGGTCACGCCGTTCCGGCGACTTCGCCGCCTGATGCGCCAGCACCTTCCCCCCGGCGTCGAGGAAGTCGTAGGCGTTCAGGCGTTGGGTGACCCGCAGCACGGTGCGGTCCGGTTCCTCGACCCGGACCTTGAGATCGAGGATGTCGCTGCGCAGTGCCGAGGCATGCGCCCCCCTCGCGACCACCTGCCTCATCAGCGCGATATCCGAAGCGTGCAACTCACTACCCGCGGCATCAGACTCCGTCAGGAGGCTCTCGTCAGCCCGCTCGAACGCACGGCTGCGCGCGGTGTTCAACTCGGCGAGTACCGAACGCCAGACCTGCTCGGGCGACTGATTGGCGACCGGCGACGCCGTCGGTCCCCGCCCGGCCGCGGAGGCTGCACCGGTTGGTGGCACGGACGTCCCGGCCGCGCCGGGTGCATCGTCCTTCTCCGGGCTGGCCAGCAGCAACGCGACGGCCGCCACGACCACCAGCAGGCCCAGCCCGGCGGTCACCGGGAACAGCAAGCGCTGGCGGCGGGCTCCCACCCGACGCGGTCGGCGCGCGGAGGTCGGCCGGGTGCTCCGGCCCGGGGAGCCGAGGCCCCCCGGGGGCCTCGCGGGACCCGGGGAGCCCGAGGCGGTCGTGTGCCCGCGCGGACCTCGCTGCGTCCCCTGGCCGCTTCCGGTGGATCCGCCGGAACGCGGTGACCGCGGCCCCGGAGCAGCCGCACCCGGGGTGGCCGACCCCTTGCCCCCGGAGCCCCGACCGCCACCGCGGGCGGCCTTCCGAGGGTTGGTCGTCGCACGGGTCGATCGTCGGGGCGGTGGCGGCAACGAGTCGAGCAGCTCCGCGGCGTTGACGGCCGTCGCTCCGGTGATGGCCCGGTCGGGCGGGGCCGGATCGTCGGGCGGGTCCACCCAGGGGATCGCCGGCAGGGTGTCGGTCGGCGAGGGACCGCGCCGCGCCGCGCCACCCGGCTCGCCGCCGCCCACCTCGCCGCCGCCCACCTCGCCGCCGCCCGCCAGGCGGACCGGGAGCGGAGTCGCGCTGCGGGCCAGCGACGCGGCGAGTTCCAGGGCGCTCGGTCGCCGACGCGGGTCGTCGATCATGGCGGTCGCCACCGCCACCGCCACCGCGGCCGCGTCTGGCCCGGTGGCCTCACGCATCGCCCCGAGCAGCAGAGTGGCCAGGTCATGGACGTCCGCGGACGCGGCCTCGGGTGGAATCGGATCCGGTCTGGCGGCGTCGGCCAGCGCCGCGACCCCGAGCCCGATCAGAACCGGACGACCGTTCGGCTCCAACAGGATGTCCKCACGCTCGAGCCGGCCATGCACGACGCCGACGGCGTGCGCGGCGGCCAGGGCCTGCGCGATCGGCAGACCGATCGTGACGACCTCACCGGGGTCCAGGTCCCCGCGGGCGGCGAGCAGCCGCGCGAGGCTGACACCGCCGACGACCGGCTCGGTGATCAACGCCAGGCCCTCCGCGGTCGGCAACACCGCCACGACCGGCACCAGATGGGGATGCTCCAGGTCCACGAGGGCCCGGGCCGCGATGACCGCCGCGGAACGCAGCACCGGGTCCGGCGCCAACCGCACCCGCCGCACCACGCACTCGATTCCGGACTGGTCGAACTGACCCGACCAGAGCTCTCCAGAGCCGGCGTCCCGCAGGCGGGAACGCATGCTCACCCCCGGGACCTCGGGTACGCCGCCGACGCGCCGGGCCGGCCTGTCCGCGGAATCGTCGGTGAAGGTCACAAGAAGCGACGCTAGGCTCAAACCGGTCCGGTCTGCCTACCTCTTCGTCCGGTTGTGGATAACTTTTTACGATCCACCGCGGGGTATGCGATCGACGACCGTCACATGCGACAGCCTTCAGAGAGCGACGAACCCGTGCAGATCCTCGCCACCAGCGGTGGCTTCCTTCCGGACGGCCGCTACGGAGCCAAGGTCGGTCCCATCCTCCATCACGCCATCAGTCTGTCCGCGGCGGGCGCACGGCCCCGGGTCTGCCTGCTGCAGACCGCCCTGGGCGACGACCAGGCCGCCTACGCCCGCGGGTACGCGGCGTTCAACCGCGACCGGCCCGAMGTGCTGCTCTCCCATCTCACGCTGTTCCCGATGCCGAACATCGCCGACATCCGCGCCCATCTGCTGGCGCAGGACGTCGTCTGGGTCGGCGGGGGCAGCGTCGCCAACCTGCTCGCGGTCTGGGCCGTGCACGGGCTCGGTGAGATCTTCCGAGAGGCGTGGGAGGCGGGGGTCGTGCTCGGTGGAGTCTCCGCCGGTTCACTGTGCTGGCATGTGGGCGGCACCACCGACTCCTTCGGCCCGGCTCTCCGCCCGGTGACGAACGGCMTCGGCCTGCTGCCCTTCAGCAACACCCCGCACTACGACTCGGAGGCCAGCCGGCGGCCGCTGTTCCAGCGGCTGGTCGCCGAGGGCACGCTGCCGGCCGGATGGGCGACCGACGACGGAGTGGGTCTGCACTTCCACGGCACCGATCTCGTCGAGGCGGTGGCCGACCGGCCCGGGGTGCACGCCTGGCGGGTCGAACGCGGTCCGGACGGCACCGCCGTGGAGACCGCGGTGGTGCCCCGCCTGCTACCCGCGGTGCCCCGCGACTGAGCCGGCAGGCTTATGATTGTGGATGTTCTCGGCTTTCCGCGGCCTCCCACCGCGAAGCATGGGACAGACAGCGCTTCCTCGCCAAAATCCGCTTGGCCGCGGAGCCTCCCCTCCTTCGAACCGGTCGCCGAGCAAGCTGAGCAGATGGAGCTGGTGGTATGACCGCCGTCGCCCCCGAGGGTCGCCCGCTGCTGCGCATCGAGGCCCGTAATGCGCAGACGCCGATCGAACGCAAGCCATCGTGGATCAGGACTCGGCTGCGCACCGGTCCGCAGTACCAGGACGTCAAGGGGCTGGTCCAATCGGCCGGGCTGCACACGGTGTGCGAGGAAGCCGGCTGTCCCAACATCTACGAATGCTGGGAGGACCGCGAGGCGACCTTCCTGATCGGCGGGGAGGTCTGCACCCGCCGCTGCGACTTCTGCCAGATCGACTCCGGGCGGCCTGCCCCGCTCGACCATGACGAGCCGCGCCGGGTGGCGGAGTCCGTCGCCACCATGGGCCTGCGGTACGCGACGGTCACCGGAGTCGCTCGGGACGACCTCGCGGACGGCGGCTCGTGGCTGTACGCGGAGACGGTCCGCCAGATCCACGCACGCTCGGCCGATACCGGCGTGGAGGTCCTGATCCCGGACTTCGGCGGCCGGCCCGACCAGTTGGGCGAGGTGTTCGAGGCGGCGCCCGAGGTACTCGCCCACAACCTCGAAACCGTACCCCGGATCTTCAGGCGGATCCGGCCGGCGTTCCGGTACGAGCGCTCACTCGACGTGCTGCGCCAGGCCCGCCAGGCCGGGCTGGTCACGAAGTCGAACCTCATCCTGGGTCTGGGTGAGACGGCGGAGGAGATCCACACGGCCCTGCGGGATCTGCGGTCGGCGGGGTGTGAGCTGCTCACCGTGACCCAGTACCTGCGCCCGACGCCGCGGCACCATCCGGTCGAGCGGTGGGTGCGGCCGGAGGAGTTCCTCGACTGGGGACGTGTCGGCGCGGAGCTCGGGTTCTCCGGGGTGATGTCCGGTCCGCTCGTCCGGTCTTCCTACCGGGCCAGCCGCCTCTACCAGCAAGCGATGACGGCACGTGACCAGGACCGCAGCGAAATGTCCGTTCCCCCGGAAAGTGTGTCGGAGAACTCTCACGGGCAACGGCCGAGTCCGTGGTGACCAYTCCTCGAAGCGGCTAGAATTAGCTTAGCGTTACCCCATCGTTACATGGGGGTCATCCTCTTCGCCCATCATCGAGGTGTGTGCCCACGACCGTGCCGGGAGGTCGTTCCCATCGTGCTCCGTTCACTGCTCAGCGTTCTCGAAGAAGTGACCCTGCTGCTGCTGCCGCACGGAGGTCAGAAGACCGCGCGTCGTAACGCCTGGCGGGCGGCCACCGATCTGCACGTGACGACCGGCTATCGATGGATGGATACCACCGTGCCGCTTTCGGTCACGTCGGTCACGCCCGCGCCACCCCGAGTCACCACCCCGGGCCGCCGCCCCGCGTCCGCGCGCGGTCGCCGCCCAGCCCTGATCCGCGTCACGCCCTGATCACGCCCGACAGTCAGATCCGCCGGACTTCCCGCCGGCCAACGGCGATCAGCGGGCGCGGGACGAGCATGCCGCTGGCCAGGAGGCCGTAGGCTCGCGGTCATGGCACTGAAGAAGAAGCCGACGGACGCCCCGGGGCCGGCGGCCCCTGGGGCGGCGGGGAAGGACCAGTCGGCGGGCGCAGCCGACAAGAACGGCGCGGCTGGCAGACGCGGCACCAATCCTGGCGCCGCGGGGAAGACCCCCGGTGCGGCCGGCAAGGGTGGCGCGGCCGGTCGGAACGGCCGCAGCGGCGAGGCGGGACCGGGAAAGGGATTCACCACTCGGGTCGCCCAACTCCGGATGATCTACAAGGTCACCCGGCAACGCGATCCCCGGGCGCTCTGGATCACCCTGGCGGGCTTCCTCGCTCCGGTCGCCGTCGGCATTGTGCCCGCAATCTTCGTCGGTCCGCTGTACCTGTGGATTCCGATCGCCCTTCTGCTCGGGGTGGTCGTCTCCCTGAACCTGTTCAGCCGGCGGGTGCAGCGGACCGCCTACGCCGAGATGGAAGGCAAACCGGGCGCCGCCGCCGGAGTGATCGAACGGATGCGGGGAGAGTGGCGCCTCACCCCCGCCGTCGGCGTCAACCGGCATCAGGATGTGGTGCACCGTGTCGTCTGCCGGGCCGGGGTCGTGATCATCGCGGAGGGTCACGGGCGTGGCCCGCGGGAACTGCTCGCCGCCGAGAAGCGCCGGATCCGCAAGGCGGTCGGCGACACGCCGGTGACCGACATCATCATCGGTACCAGTGAGGGGGAGACTCCCCTACCCAAGCTGCAGAGCACCCTGATGCGGCTGCGGCGCACCCTGCGCCGCAGCGAGGTCGATGCCCTTGACCGTCGCCTGCGGGCGATGGGCGGCGCGGCGCTGCCGATCCCGAAGGGACCGATCCCCCGCAACATCCCGCGCGGCGGCCGCATCCGATAGCGCCGCCGCCAGGCGTGGTCCGCTGTGCGGCCCACGGTGGCCCACCCCGAAGCCCCGAAGTGGAGGGGATCCGCGCTACTTCTCGGGGCCGGGCTTCTCGGGGTCGCGCACCACCACGGTCCCGGCGGCGCGATCGTGAAGGCCGCGTAGGTCACGGTCCCAGATGAACACCGGGATGAACAGGCCCAGCAGAACGGTACGCACGACGATCCACGGCCAGGACTGCCGACCGCAGTCACGCAGCCGGATCACGCGGATGCCGGCCAGCCGCATGCCGATCGTCTGACCGGCCGTACCGACGAGGATCAGCTCCTCGAGCAGGAAGAGCGCGTAGATCGCGAGGCCACGCGCGTCTGCGGCGTAGCTCAGTCCGACGATGTACAGCACGCCGACGATCAGGTTCGCGACGACCGCGTCCACGAGGTAGGCCAGCAGACGCGGGCCGAACCCGACCACGGATCCTCGGCCGTCCCGCGGCAACCCGAGGCGTACCCCGGGCGGGGTGTCCCGTGGCAGACCTGGCCCGTCAAGCCAGCCTCCAAGTGCTCGTCCCACGACGCAAGCTTATGTGGCACCGCAACATGCACCCAACTCATCACGTTGAGTGATGAAGTGGGTTTCGGTAACGCTACGGAAACCATCCCGTGATGTCGTACACCGATGACCTGGTGACCGGAGACACGCCAACATGGCGTAACCTGTGGGCCTAAGAAGCGTGACGCGATGCTGGAGGACGAATGTTCACAAAAGCAGAAGACGTGCTTCGCTATATCCGGGACGAAGACGTYCAGTTCATCGATGTCAGGTTCTGCGATCTTCCCGGGATCATGCAGCACTTCACCATCCCGACCCAGGTCTTCGCGGAGTCGGTGTTCACCGAAGGCCTGATGTTCGACGGCTCGTCGATCCGCGGCTTCCAGGCCATCCACGAGTCCGACATGCTGCTGCTACCGGACCCGCACACCGCTTTCGTGGACCCCTTCCGCGAGCACAAGACCCTCGCCATGACGTTCTTCATCCATGACCCGATCACCAAGGAACAGTACTCCCGGGACCCGCGCAACATCGCCAAGAAGGCGGAGGCCTATCTCCGGGGCACCGGCGTCRCGGACACCGCGTATTTCGGTCCGGAGGCGGAGTTCTACATCTTCGACGATGTCCGTTATGACTACAACCCCTACGGGTCGATGCACCAGGTCGACTCGGTCGAGGCCGCCTGGAACACCGCCCGGAAGGAAGAGGGCGGAAACCTCGGGTACAAGCCGAGGTTCAAGGGCGGCTACTTCCCGGTGYCGCCCACGGACCACTTCACCGACCTGCGTTCCGAGATGACCCGGGTGCTCTACGAGACGGGTATCACCGTCGAGATGCAGCACCACGAGGTCGGCACCGCGGGCCAGGCGGAGATCGACATCAGGTACGACACGCTCCTGAAGACCGCCGACAACCTGATGCTCTACAAGTACGTCATCCGCAACGTCGCCCGCGGCCGCGGCAAGACCGTCACCTTCATGCCGAAGCCGCTGTTCGAGGACAACGGATCCGGTATGCACGTCCACTCCAGCCTGTGGAAGGACGGGGAGCCACTCTTCTACAGCCCGAACGGGTACGGCGGTCTCTCGGACACCGCCCGCTACTACATCGGGGGGCTGCTGCACCACGCCCCGGCGCTGCTRGCCTTCACCAACCCCACCACGAACTCCTACCGTCGGCTCGTGCCCGGCTACGAGGCACCCGTCAACCTGGTCTACTCGGCCCGCAACCGGTCAGCGTGCTGCCGCATCCCGCTCAGCGGTGACTCGCCGAAGGCCAAGCGGGTCGAGTTCCGCGTGCCGGATCCGAGCTGCAACCCGTATCTCGCCTTCGCCGCGATTCTGATGGCGGGACTCGACGGCGTGCGGAACAAGATTGATCCGCCGGACCCGATCGACAAGGATCTCTACGACCTCCCGCCGGACGAGTTGGCCGCGGTTCCCCAGGTCCCGGGTTCGCTGGAGAAGGTGCTCGATGCGCTGGAGGCGGACAACGAGTTCCTGCGGGAGGGCGACGTCTTCACCGCGGATCTGATCGAGACCTGGCTGGACTACAAGCGGGTCAACGAGGTCGACGCCATCCGCCTGCGGCCGCATCCATACGAGTTCACCCTCTACTACGACATCTGACGCCCAGCCGTAAGGTTCCGGCCATTGACCCATCGCCGGGCCTCGGGCGATCCGGCGGGCACCGAGGCGGTGACCGCGACCGGGTCCCGGACAGGTGCGGCACCGGTGAACCGCGGGGGTCGGTCACGCTCTTGAGGCGGGGAGCCCTGATTGACCCCTGCGGTTCGTCTGGGCCTTCGCCGCGGCGCCAGAAGGCCTCTTCGAGCCGGGGACGCGTGCGGAAACCAGGTCCCGCCGCCACCTCCGGGCGGAGACCGGCCGAAGGTCCGCCGCTGTCCACCAAGCGCCGGCGAGCGCCGGAAAGATCGCGAACAGGAGATGCCCGGACCCTTTCCCGGGATACCAGGCGAAACCCCGAACCCACATTGAAAATTAGTATACCAATTCCCCGAGGCCCTACTTCGACGACGTCGGAGGCGGGCCTCACGTATATGCGGAACGGCGCGGTCCAGAATACCGGCCATCTCCCTCCGCCGCCCGCCGGGACACCACGACACAAAAGCGGAGTCGGGGACCCCGAAAATCCCGGACGGCAGCCGGCCCCGATCGCCCAGAGCCAGCCTTTCGTGACATAGCAGAGACCAAAAATTAACAATCGCGGAACAGGAAGGTAACTGGGCACGACAAGGCTCCGGTCGAACCCTCCCGTCATTCGCGGCCTGGGTCGGCTGGCCAGGCCGATCACGAAGTCGCTCCGTAACGTGCAGGATCAACCACGGGGAGTATGAGTGAGTTATCAGGCCGAGTACATCTGGATCGACGGCACCGAGCCCGAGCCGCTGATGCGCAGCAAGACCCGCATCATCAGGGACGGTAAGGAACCGGAGATCTGGGGCTTCGAYGGCTCGAGCACCAACCAGGCGCCCGGATCGAACTCGGACTGCGTGCTGCGGCCCGTCTTCGTCACGCCCGACCCGCTGCGGGGTGGCGACAACCTCCTGGTGCTCTGCKAGGTCGAGCTGACCGACTTCACGCCGCACCCGACGAACACCCGGGCCGCCGCCCGGACCGTCGCCGAGAAGTACGCCGACATGACGCCGATGTTCGGCATCGAGCAGGAGTACACCTTCTTCAAGGACGGCCGTCCCTACGGCTGGCCGGAGGTCGGCTACCCCGCGCCGCAGGGACCGTACTACTGTGGCGTCGGCGGCTCGAAGATGCCCGGCCGCCAGATCGTCGAGAGGCACGCGCAGGCCTGCCTCGACGCCGGTCTCGCCATCGAGGGCACCAACGCCGAGGTCATGATGGGCCAGTGGGAGTTCCAGATCGGCGTGCTCCCCGCCCCGGCGATCGGCGACCAGATCTGGTTGGGCCGCTGGCTGCTCCACCGGATCGCCGAGGACTACGGCGTCGAGGTGTCGTTCGCCGCCAAGCCGATCCCGGGCGACTGGAACGGCGCCGGCGCGCACACCAACTTCTCCACCAGGCAGACGATGGAGGGCTGGGACGCCATCGTCGCCTGCTGCGAGGCGCTCGGCACCCGGGTGCTGGAGCACGTGACCCACTACGGTCACGGCATCCAGGACCG
The DNA here is from genome assembly GCF_001756285.1 of Frankia sp. CgMI4. Lineage (NCBI taxonomy): Bacteria > Bacillati > Actinomycetota > Actinomycetes > Frankiales > Frankiaceae > Frankia > Frankia sp. CgMI4. Next base: position 30,104 of record NZ_MAQZ01000073.1, on the reverse strand, counting down.
GCTGACCGGTAAGCACGAGACAGCTCCGTGGAACAAGTTCTCCTGGGGCGCCTCCGACCGCGGCGCGTCGATCCGCATTCCGTGGGCTGTCGAGAAGGCCAAGAAGGGCTGGCTGGAAGACCGCCGCCCGAACGCGAACATGGACCCGTACCTGGTCTCCGCGCTCATGATCGACACCTGCTGCAGCGCCTTGGYCGGCGACAAGCCGACGCTGTTCGTGCCGTCCCAGACCACCCCGACCCCGGCCGAGGCGACCGTCTGACGAACGGTCACCATCCCGGAGTACAGGCGGCCGTGGCGGTGCTCCCGACGACACGACCGCCTGCCGCCCGGTCTTACGGTGGCGCGGTTCCGGCACCACCGGACGTACTAGCCGAAATCCGCGGTCCGCTCGCGCGCGAACACCTCCTCGACGACGGCGCGGGCCAGCGCCGCCGACCGGCGGTGCTCGGCGACGAGCTCGCCGGCCCGGTCGGAGGGGTATCCCGCCGCGCTCGCCATCGCCTCCAGACCGGGCGGGCGGTCGGGGACGACGTCCGGACGCGGCCAGCCGGCCAGCGTGCTCGCGTTGCGGATGCGGGAGGCGGACATCCAGGCCGCGCGCAGGATCTCCGCCTCGCTCGCGTCGAGCAGACCGGCGACGACCGCGGCCCCCAGGCCTTCGAGCGTCGACGTCGTGCGCAGCGTGGGAATCTGCCGGCCGTGGCGCAACTGGAGGATCTGCACCGCCCATTCCACGTCGGTCAGCCCCCCGGGGCCGAACTTCAGGTGCAGCGTACGATCGACTCCCCGTGGGATCCGTTCCCGCTCCATCCGCCCGCGCAGGCGGATGATCTCGTCCAGGGCGCCCGCGGGAAGCGTGGTCGGGTAACGCACCATGTCCGCCAGCCGGCAGAACCGGTAGGCGAGCCCGGGATCACCGGCCAGGGGCTCCGCCCGCAGCAGCGCCTGCGACTCCCACTCCTGCGACCACCGTTGGTAGTAGGCCGCGTACGCCTCCAGCGTGCGCGAGGCCGGGCCGCTGCGCCCCTCCGGACGCAGCGCCGTGTCCAGGCGCAGCGCCGGATCGGGTCCGGGAACGGCCAGCAGCCGGTGCAGCTCACCGACCACCTCGGCGACGGCCCTGCTCGCCCGGTCCGCCGACGCTCCTGGCCTGGCCTCGTGCACGAACAGCACGTCGGCGTCGCTGCCGTAGGACATCTCCGCGCCGCCGAGCCGGCCCATCGCGATCATCGAGATCCGCGCCGGCAACGACTCCGGGTCACCTCCGGCGACCCTGCGCTCGGCGACGAGCAGGGACGCGGCAATGGTGGCGGCCGCGGCGTCCGCCAGCGCCCGGCCCACGGCTGCGACGTCCTGCAGGCCGAGCAGGTCCGCGCAGGCGACCCGGACCAGTTCGACGCGGCGCACCGCCCGGGCCCGCCCGACGGCCTCCTCCCAGTCGGGGTTGCGGTGGGCGATCGCCACCATGGTCCGGACCAGTGCCTCCCGCGGCACCGGGACGAGATCGTCCTCGGTGCGCAGCAGCCGCACCGACTCCGGCGCACGGGCCATCAGGTCCGCCACGTACCGGCTGGTCGCGAGCACCCGGGCGAGCCGGTACGCGGCGCCGGCAGAGTCCCGCAGCAGCCGCATATACCACGGGGTACGCCCGAGTGCCTCGCTGACCCGCCGATAGGCCAGCAGCCCGGCGTCGGGATCGGGGGCGTCGGCGAAGGTGGGCAGCATCGTCGGCAACAGGTGGCGTTGGATCGCGGCCGTCCGGCTCACCCCGCTGGTCAGCGCCTCGATATGGCGCAACGACCGGTCCGGCGCGGCGAAGCCGAGCGCGGCCAGCCGGTCGGCCGCCTCCTGGGGGGTGAGGCGGATCTCCTCCGTCGACAGGCGGGCGACCGCCTCCAGCAACGGCTGGTAGAAGAGCTTCTCGTGCAGCGATCGGACGGATCGGACCACCCGAGCGTGGGCCTCCTCGAACGCCTCCGCCGTGCGCAACCCCATCGACCGGGCCAGCCAGCGCAGCTCGGTGGAATCCCGGGGCAGCGTGTGCACCCGGCGCAGCCGTTGCAGCTGAAGGCGGTGCTCGGCGTTACGGAGAAAACGGTAGGCGTCGGCGAGCCCGGCCGCGTCGCGCCGACCGACGTAGCCGCCGCGGGCCAGACCGTCGATGGCGCCCAGGGTGGAGGCGACCCGCAGCTTGGCATCCACCCGGCCGTGGACGAGTTGCAGCAGCTGGACGGCGAACTCGACGTCGCGCAGGCCGCCCGGGCCCAGCTTGAGATTGCGCTCCGCCTCCGCGCGGGACAGTGTCGACTCCACCCTGCGCCGCATCGCCCGCACGTCGGCCACGAAGCCGGGACGGGAGGCCGCCGTCCACACCATGGGCGCGACCATCGCGCAGAACTCGGCGCCCAACGCCAGGTCTCCCGCGATCGGGCGGGCCTTGAGTAACGCCTGGAACTCCCAGGTCCGGGCCCAGCGACGGTAGTAGGCGTGGTGGCTGGCGAGCGTGCGGACCAGGGCACCGTCCCGGCCCTCCGGGCGAAGCCCCACATCAACCTGGAACAGCGCACCGGCAGCGGTGACGGTGCCGGCGGCCCGGACCAGCCCCTCCGCCAGCCGCGTCRCCGCCGTCAGTACCGCCGGCCCGGCCGGTTCCGCCCCGCTCTTCCCCCCGTTCGCCGTACCGTTCGCCRCATCGCGCGGTGYCGTCGGCTCGGCGACGAACWCAACATCGACGTCGCTGACGTAGTTCAGTTCCCGTCCGCCGCACTTGCCCATGCCGATCACGGCGAGCCGGACCGGGGGCAGCCGCGGGTCGAGCCCGGCACGGGCGACCGCCAGCGCCGCGTCCAGCGCGAATCCTGCCAGATCGGCGAGTTCGGCCGTGGCCTCGTCGAGTGGCACCGCGCCGGTCAGGTCCCGCGCCGCGAGGACCAGCAGCGCCCTGCGGTACGCGATCCGCAGGGCGTCGAGGATCTGGGGACCGTCGCCCGCCGCCCGGGGCGCCGGATCGTCCTGATCCGCGCCGACCGCGCGCAGCAGACCCGCCCGCACGCTCGCCGCATCCGGCGGGGTGGTGACCACCTCGTCGGCTTCCAGGATGCGCCAGTCCGCCGGATGGCGGGCAAGATGATCGCCAAGCGCGATGCTCGCGCCGAGCACGGCGGCGAGCCGGTCCCGCAGCCCCTCGTGGCGGGCCAGCGCGCCGACGAGGGCCGCGCCCCCGGCCGGGCCGAGGGCGTCCACGAGCCGGTCCAGCGCGGCGAGAGCCCGGTCCGGATCGGCCGCGGCCGCCAGCGAGCCGGCCACGACATTGGCCTCGAGCCGTTCCTCGCGCACGATTCCCACGGTGGCGGGACCGGGCAGGACATCCCTGCCGGCGGTGGGCGGCTGGACGGCCGGAGTGAGCAGGCCGAGGCGGCGCATCGTCGTCTCGACCCGGTCGACGTCGGTGAAGCCGAGCCGCGCGAGCTGCGCGGCGACCGAACTCCCCCGCGGATGGGCCGGGACCGATCCCGCCCCGACTGGTCCCGGCCCGACCGTGGGGGGCCGGGTGCCGGTCCGCCCGGTCATAGCACCGGCAGGTACCGGTCGATCTCGAACGGGGTCACCTGCCGACGGTATTCCAGCCACTCGGCCCGCTTGTTCCGCAGGAAGAAGTCGAACAACTCGTCGCCGAGGGTCTCCCGCACAAGCGCGGAATGCTCCATCACCTTGACCGCCTCGGCGAGCGAGCCGGGCAGGGCGGTGATCCCGCGCTCACGGCGCTGCGTGTCGGTGAGCGTCCAGACATCGTCCGCCGAAGCCGGTGGCAGCTCATAACCGCCCTGGACACCCCGCAGGCCGGCTGCCAGCACCAGGGCGAAGGTGAGATACGGGTTGCACGCGCTGTCCGGCAGCCGGAACTCCACCCGGGTGGCGTTGGATTTGTGGAGCTTGTAGAGCGGAACCCGCACGAGCGCCGAACGGTTGTTGTGGCCCCAGCACACATAGGCCGGCGCCTCCAGCACCTCGCCGACCCGCTGGTCGCCGATGAGCCGCTTGTAGGAGTTCACCCACTGGTTGGTCACCGCGGTGATTTCGGCGGCGTGYGCGAGGAGCCCGGCGATGAAGGCCTTCGCCACCTTGGACAGCTGATAGTCGTCGGTCGGGTCGTGAAAGGCGTTACGGTCGCCCTCGAAAAGGCTCAGATGGGTGTGCATCCCCGACCCGGCCTGGTTACCGAACGGCTTGGGCATGAAGGTGGCGTAAATACCCTGCCGCAACGCCACCTCCCTGACCACCTGGCGGAAGGTCATGATGTTGTCGGCGATGGTGAGGGCGTCGGCGTAGCGAAGATCGATCTCCTGCTGGCCGGGGGCCACCTCGTGGTGGCTGAACTCCACCGAGATGCCCAGCCGTTCGAGCATGCTGATGGCCTGTTGCCGGAAATCATGGCTGATGTCATTGGGGGTCAGGTCGAAGTAGCCTGATTCGTCCACCGGCGGGGGCACCGGGCCACCCCGCTTCGGCGGCTCCCTGAGCAGGAAGAACTCGATCTCCGGATGGGTGTAGAACGTGAACCCCGCGTCGGCCGCCCTGGCCAGCGCGCTCCGCAGCACCCAGCGCGAGTCGGCGGCGGCGGGCGTGCCGTCCGGCATCACGAGGTCRCAGAACATCCGGGCCGTAAGCGGATGTTCACCGCGCCAGGGAAGCACCTGGAAGGTGGAGGGGTCGGGCCGGGCCAGCATGTCGGCCTCGTGTACCCGCGCAAAGCCCTCAATGGCGGATCCGTCGAAACCGATACCCTCCGCCAGCGCCCCCTCCAGCTCCGCGGGGGCGATCTCCACCGACTTCAGGTACCCGAGTACGTCGGTGAACCAGAGCCGAACGAAGCGGATGTCCCGCTCCTCCAGAGTCCGGAGAACGAACTCCTGCTGTTTGTCCATAGTGCCTCCGCGCTGAGGATGTGGACTCGACGATACGGGCCACCCGATGTGCTTATCCCGACCCTAGCGACTACATCCGTTCATCGCCGTGATGTTGCCTGGTAGCAACCCGTCCGCCAACGGCGTGTTACCTACCCTCCCGACACGGGACCTAACGGCCCACGCCGCGACCACCTACGCTGCAACCATGGCCCAGCTGCGGATCGCCCTCGCCCAGGTGGACACGACCGTCGGGGACCTCGCCGGTAACGCCGACCTGGTCAGCACCTGGACGAAACGGGCCGTCGCCGACGGCGCTCATCTGATCGCCTTCGGTGAACTCACGTTGACCGGCTATCCGCCGGAGGACCTCGTCCTGCGCCGCTMCTTCGTCGCCGCGAGCCAGCGGGCGCTGGTAGCTCTGGCCCGCCGGCTGGCCGAGGAGGGGTGTGGCGAGATCGCCGTCGTCGTCGGCTACCTCGACGCATCCGCGCAACCCGCGCCGAATGTGGGACGCCCGGCCGGTGAACCGCAGAACGCCGCCGCGGTGCTCTGGGGCGGCGAGGTCGTCGCACGTTACGCCAAGCATCACCTGCCGAACTACGGCGTCTTCGACGAGTTCCGCTACTTCGTGCCCGGCATGGCCTTTCCGGTGCTGCGGCTGCACGGGATCGACGTGGGCCTGACGATCTGCGAGGACCTGTGGCAGCAGGGCGGGCCGATCACCGTGGCCCGCCGGTCCGGGGTCGGCCTCGTCCTGTGCATCAACGGCTCCCCTTACGAGCAGGGGAAGTCCTTCCAGCGCGACGCCCTGTGTGCCGGGCGCGCCCGGGAGGCCGCGGCCGCCCTGGCCTACGTCAACCTTGTCGGCGGGCAGGACGAGCTGGTCTTCGACGGGGACTCCCTCGTCGTCGACGCCGCGGGGGAACTCGTCGCGCGGGCGCCGGTCTTCAGCGAGGCGCTGCTGATCACCGACCTGGACCTGCCCGCGGCCGGTTCCGGCCCGGCGCGGGCGGTGTCCGGGGCCGTTGACGCCGGGGCCGTTGACGCCGGGGCCGTTGACGCCGAGGACGGCACGACGATGACGGTGACGCGCACGGTACTGGCCGCCGAGCCGCTGGCACCGTTCGCCCCCCTGCCGCCGGTCGTCGCCGACCGCCCCGAGCCCGCCGGGGAGCTGTACACCGCGCTGGTCACCGCCACCCGCGACTACATCCGTAAGAACGGCTTCTCCTCGGTGGCGCTCGGGCTGTCCGGCGGTATCGACTCCGCGCTCGTCGCGACCATCGCGGTCGACGCGATCGGCGCCGACGCCGTCCACACTGTCGCCCTGCCCTCGGGCTACTCGTCGGGGCATTCGGTGACCGACGCCGCCGAACTCGCCCGCCGCCAGGGCACGCGGCACGCCGTGGTGCCCATCGAGCCGATCGCCGCCGCGTTCCGCGCCGCCGCCGCCGCCCTCGGCGGGTTRCACGGCCTCGCGGACGAGAACCTGCAGGCCCGGGTACGCGGAACGCTGCTCATGGCGTTGTCGAACCAGCATGGGCACCTGATCCTCACCACCGGCAACAAAAGCGAGCTGGCAACGGGGTTCTCCACCCTCTACGGAGACAGCGCCGGCGGCTACGCCCCCATCAAGGACGTCTCGAAGACCCGCGTCTGGGGGCTGGCGCGCTGGCGCAACGCCGCCGCGGAGAAGCGTGGCGAGGTGCCACCCATTCCCGAGGAGATCATCGTCAAGGCGCCGTCCGCCGAGCTCGCCCCGGGTCAGCTCGACTCCGACCGGCTGCCCGACTACGGCATCCTCGATCCCGTCCTGGACGACTACGTCAGCCACGACCGGGGCCGGGCCGAGCTGATCGCGGCCGGGCACGATCCGGCCGTGGTGGACAAGGTGATCCGGCTCGTCGACCTCGCCGAGTACAAGCGCCGCCAGAACCCGCCCGGGCCGAAGGTGACCTCCAAGGCGTTCGGCCGCGACCGCCGACTGCCGATCACCTCCCGCTGGCGCGAGAACCCGCCGGCCTGACCAGCCGCGCGGGCCGGGGCCAGCCGCGCGGCTCAGACCTGGCGGCGGCGCTCCACCGCGTCGAGGATCTCCGCGACGGCCTCGTCCACCGGCACGCCATTACGCTGCGTCCCGTCTCGAAAACGGAACGACACCGCACCCTGGGCGACATCGRAATCTCCGGCCAGCAGCATGAACGGCACCTTCTGCTTCTGCGCCGTACGGATCTTCTTCTGCATCCGGTCGTCGGAGGAGTCGACCTCCACCCGAAGGCCGTGTGCGGCGAGCCGCCGGGCGACCTCGTCCAGGTACGGCACGTGCTCGTCGGTGATCGGGATGCCGACCACCTGCACCGGCGCGAGCCACGGCGGCAGTGCCCCGGCATAGTGCTCCAGCAGGATGGCGAAGAACCGCTCGATGGTGCCGAACAACGCCCGATGGATCATGAACGGCCGCTGCCGGGTCCCGTCCGCGGCCTGGTACTCCAGGCCGAAGCGCCGCGGCAGCTGGAAGTCCACCTGGATGGTGGACAGCTGCCAGGTCCGGCCGATGGCGTCACGGGCCTGCACGGAGATCTTCGGCCCGTAGAAGGCACCGCCGCCCGGGTCCATCACCAGTTCCAGGTCCTGCTTCTGCGCGGCCTCCCGCAGCAGTTCGGTGGCCTGCGCCCACTCCTCGTCGGTGCCGACGGCCTTGCCCGCCGGCCGGGTCGACAGCTCCAGGTAGAAGTCGGTCAGCCCGAAGTCGCGCAGCAGCCCGAGCACGAACGTCAGCACGCTGTCGAGCTCGGTGGGTAGCTGCTCGCGGGCGCAGAACAGGTGCGCGTCGTCCTGGGTGAGCCCGCGCACCCGGGTCAGGCCATGGACCACGCCGGACTTCTCGTAGCGGTAGACCGTGCCGAACTCGAACAGCCGCAGCGGCAGCTCCCGGTACGACCGGCCCCGCGACCGGAAGATCAGGATATGCATCGGGCAGTTCATCGGCTTGAGGTAGTAGTCGGTGCCGCCGTCGAGCTGCATGGGCGGGTACATGCCCTCGGCGAACCAGTCCAGRTGCCCGGAGATCTGGTAGAGCTCCGACTTGGTGATGTGCGGGGTGTTGACGAACGAGTACCCGGCCTCGATGTGCCGGCGCCGCGAGTAGTCCTCCATCGCGGTGCGGATCGCGCCGCCCCTGGGGTGGAAGACCGCCAGCCCCGGGCCGATCTCGGTCGGGAACGAGAACAGGTCAAGCTCCGCGCCGAGCTTGCGGTGATCGCGCTTCTCGGCCTCGGCCAGCCTGGTCTGGTAGGCCTTGAGCGCGTCGCGCGACTCCCACGCGGTGCCGTAGATGCGCTGCAGCTGCGGGTTCTTCTCGCTCCCCCGCCAGTAGGCCGCGGCGGAACGCAGGATCGCGAAGGCCGGGATGGCCCGGGTGGTGGGCACGTGCGGCCCGCGGCAGAGGTCCTTCCARCACAGCTCGCCGGTCTTCGCGTCGAGGTTGTCGTAGATGGTCAGCTCGCCCGCCCCGACCTCGACACTCGCCTCGGCGTCGTCGGCCGCCGTGTCACTCGACTTCAGCCCGATCAACTCGATCTTGTACGGTTCGTCAGCGAGCTCCGCGCGGGCCTCGGGCTCGGTGACGACCCGCCGGGAGAAGCGCTGGCCGGCCCTGATGATCGCCTGCGCCCTCTTCTCGATGGCCCTGAGGTCGTCCGGGGTGAACGGGGACTCGACGTCGAAGTCGTAGTAGAAACCGTCGTCGATGGGCGGCCCGATGCCCAGGCGTGCCTTCGGGAAGAGCTCCTGGACCGCCTGGGCGACGACGTGCGCGGTGGAGTGCCGGACGATCGCCCGCCCGGCCGGCGAGTCGATCATGATCGGCTCGACGACGACCCCGTCGGCGAGAACATGAGCGAGATCACGCTGCTGACCGTCAACCAGAGCCGCGATCACGTTCCGGTCGTCGGCGAACAGCTCGGCGGYCGTCGTCCCGGTCGGCACCACCCGCGGATCGCTGCGCTGGGCGTGCTGAACGGTAACGCGGACGTCGGACACCGAATCTCTCCTGTTGCGCTGGGAACACGGATGCGGGGATCGCGTCGCCGGTGCGTCGCCGGCCGGCAGGCGGCCCCGCGGCGGGCCTTCCTGGCCCGTTCGCGATGCTACTCGCGGACGCATGGTGCCCCCGGCGAGCGGGATGCTCAGCGTGACGGGTGCGGCTCAGCGTGACGAGCGTGGCTCAGCGTCACGCGGGCGCCTCCGCCGTCGGCCGCGCACCCTGCCGGCAGCGGATGCCACCGAGGATGGTGTCGACGATCTTCGCGATCCGCGTTCCGCTCACCTCGCAGTCACCACTCATGTACTGCCGATAGGCGACCGGCCCGACCAGCATGTCGACGACGAGGTCGACGTCGACGTCCGCGGCGAGTTCCCCCGATTCGATGCCGCGCCGGAGCATGGCGGCCGCTTTCTCCCGCGACGGCTCGATCACCTTCTGCGAGTAGGTGGCGAACAACTCCGGGTGCGTGCTCCGCTCGGCGACGAGCTTCGGCATGATCCGCCCGGACAACGACTGGAGGTTGTGCCGGCGCAGCGCGTTCAGCCAGGCCACCAGGTCGTCGCGCAGGGAGCCGGTCTCGACCGCGTCGAGGCTGTCGGCCAGGGTGTCCAACGCGTCCCCGATCAGGGCGTCCTTCGTTGGCCACYGGCGATAGACCGTCGCCTTGCCGACCCCGGCGCTGGTCGCCACCGCCTCCATCGACAGGCTCGCGAAGCCGACCGTCGCGAGCTCGTGCAGCGCGGCATCGATGATCGCCTCATCGCAGCGGGTGTCCCTCGGACGACCGGGAGCGCGGGAGACGCGGACCCCGGAGGGCACCCGGTCGGACGGTCGCCGAGGATGCGCAGCGCGCACGTCCCGGGTGGCCATCAGGCGGGACACCGGCCTGATCCCCCGCCCGCTCCGTCGCCGCCGTGCCGATGCATCCGCATGGAAAGGCCACCCGCCACCTTGATCGCGCCGCACGTTCTCGCCGCACTTCAAGATCAGCATACGTCCCAGCCGGTCAAGACGCATCCGTTTGCCATGGCAGCGGCGTGGCGTGCGTCGCGTTCCACCCCGATCGGGCCACGGTCCACCACGAAACCACCGCCCGAACGCCCCAGCCCGAACAGCCACCTCGGGGCTGGGTGGATCTGCTCCACCACGGGCTCTCCGCGTGGCGGCCGTTGGTGGCAGCATGAGGGGGACGCCGGGACGCCCAGCGCCCGGACGGACGTACAGGAGCGCTCATGGATGCTTCAGACACACCCACCCACCCGGCGCCCCACCCGGCGGACCCGGCGGCGACGCCCTACGGCGCGCCGACCACGCCGCCGCGGCCACTCCGGTCCCGTTTCACAGTGCGCGACGTCGCCGCGGCGAAGAACCGGGGCGAGAAGTGGTCGATGCTGACCGCGTACGACGCCACCACCGCCGCCGTCTTCGACGAGGCGGAGATCCCCGTCCTGCTGGTCGGGGACTCGGCCGCCAACGTCGTCTACGGCTACGACACGACCGTGCCGATCACCGTCGATGAGCTGCTGCCGCTGGTCCGGGCGGTGGTCCGCGGAGCACCGCACGCGATGGTCGTCGCCGATCTGCCCTTCGGGTCGTACCAGGGGGGGCCTGCCGAGGCACTGGCGAGCGCTACCCGCTTCCTCAAGGAGGGCGGGGCGCACGCGGTGAAACTCGAGGGCGGTTCCCGGGTGGTCCGGGCGGTGGACGCCCTGGTCGGCGCCGGCATCCCCGTTATCGGGCATCTGGGGCTGACCCCGCAGAGCATCCACACCATCGGGGGCTACCGGGTCCAGGGCCGCGACGAGGCCGGCGAGATCCTGCTGGCCGACGCGCTGGCGCTCGAGGCGGCCGGCGCGTTCGCGGTCGTGCTCGAGGTGGTTCCCGCCGATCTGGCCACCCGGGTGACGAAGGAGTTGCGCATCGCCACCGTGGGTATCGGAGCCGGCTCGGGATGCGATGCCCAGGTGCTGGTCTGGCAGGACATGGCCGGGCTGAGCGGCGGCCGCACGCCACGGTTCGTCAAGCGGTACGCGGATCTGCGCACGATTCTCGCGGACGCCGCCCGAGCCTACCGCGCGGACGTCCGGGACGGCAGGTACCCGACGATCGAGCACAGCTACTGATCAGTCACCCGGCCGGCGGTGCCGGCGGCGCTGTCACCCCGGTCCATCGCCGGTCCGGGCCAGCGCCGCCGCGAGCACGGACCACGCATCGACCAGGGACGGGCCGTACCAGGTCAGCAGGCGGCCGGACACGCAGACCGCGGGCGCGCTGAAGGTCTCGGGCCCGTCCGACGGGCTGAAGGGGTACGGCTCGTCGGGCAGGACCACCAGGTCATGGGGCGGGACGGCCGCGGGATCGATCCGAGGGTAGCGGTCCGGCGAGTCCGCCAGCACGTTGTCGACCCCCAGTCGGCGCAGCACGTCGCCGGTGAAGGTGTCCCGGCCGACCGCCATCCACGGCCGGCGCCAGATCGGCACCAACGCCCGCCGTCGCGGTCCGGCGGCCGGCACGGCCCAGGCCTGCCGGGCGACGTCGAGCCAGCCGGGACGAGCCAACCCGCAGGCCAGGCGCAGCATCCGGTCCAGGCTCACCAGAGCCTGATCGACCGTGGTGGGGGCGGTGACCCACACGGCGAACCCGGCCCGGCGCAGCGCGGCGAGGTCGGGTTCCCTGTTCTCCTCGGCGTTCGCGCAGACCAGGTCCGGGGCCAGGGAGACGATGGTGTCGAGGTCGGGGTTCTTCGTCCCCCGGACCCGAGCGACGGCCAGCCCCGCGGGATGGCTGCACCAGTCGGTGGCACCCACCAGCAGACCGGGCGCGGTGACGGCGATCGACTCGGTGAGGCTGGGAACGAGCGAGACGATCCGTTCCACCCGCGCCGGAACCGCCACCGGGTGGCCCAGGTCGTCCCGGGGGGCCGTCCCCGCCTCTCCTTCCCGCCCATTCGCCACCGCGGCCACATCCAAACGGGCCACATCCAAACGTGCCACGTCCGGACGTAGCCCGTCCGGACGCCGCTCAGACATCGGTGACCCGCAGGCCGGCGTGTGACTTGTACCGGCGATTGACCGAGATCAGGTTCGCGGTCAACGCCTCGACCTGACCGGCGTTGCGCAACGCGCCGGCGTAGATGCCCCGCATGCCGGGAATGCGCTCGGCGAGCGCGGCCACCAGATCGGTGGYGGCCCGATCGTCGCCGAGGACCAGGACGTCCGTGTCGATCTTCGTGACCGCGTCATCGGCCAGCAGCACCGCGGAGACGTGGTGGAAGGCCGCCACGATGGTGCTGTCCGGCAGGACGGCGGCCGCCTGCTGCGCGGCGCTGCCCTCGGGCACCGCGAGCGCGAAGGCACCCCCCTTGTCGAAGCCGAGGGGGTTGACGCAGTCGATCACGATCTTCCCGGCCAATGGCTCCCGCAGGGCGGCCAGGGTCTGGCGATGGCCCTCCCAGGGAACCGCGATGATGACGACATCGGCGCGCTCGGCGACCGTGGCGTTGCCCGCGCCCTCGATGCGCAGGCCGGGGCGCGCGAGCGCGGCCGCGGCCTGCTGGCCGCGTTCGGTCGAGCGGGACCCGATCAGTACGAGATGGCCGGCGGCGGCGAACCGCAGGCCGAGGCCCCCGCCCTGCGGACCCGAGCCGCCGAGGATACCGATGGTCAGCGCGGGGACGTCCGGCCGGACGCGGTCAGTCGAAGCCACCCTGCCATCCTGCCCGATCCGGGCTTTGGCCGCCCGGCTGCGTGACACCCGTGAAAGCGTTCCCAGAACGGTGGGAACCAACCCGTTCACCCTCCGACATGACGATGCATGACAAGTACACCCCCTTGCGGACAGCTCCTTGCAATGAGGGACTATGCAGAGACAACGGGACAGCTACGTGCCCGATTTTTCCGAGCTCGCCCCCCGCGGGGAGATCCGGATCGACCGGGTCCATACACGTCGCCACCGGCAGAGGAGCAGCCCACGTGACTGACAGCWACAGCTCTTGGACCGCGACACTTGGTGAGCGAGTAGACACGAAAAGCGAAACCGCCGGTACTTCCAGGAACCCCGCGCGCGCATTGGTCTCAGATGGGCCGTACCGTTCCGTTTCACACACATCGAGMAGATCTTCGGAGTCAGGCGAGAGAGGTCGAGCAATGGCGGACGTGTCGGTTCGCTTCGCGATGACAAACGACAGCGAAGTGGTGCTGAACCTGTCGCTGYCGCAGGCACTGCGCCTGATGGAAGCGATCGCCCGCAAGGTGGGCGAAACCCTGGCCGAGCGCAGCACGCAGACGGTCGGCGGTGTCGGCGGTGTTCCCGCCTCGGCCCCTTCCAACGGGATGCCCAGCCTGGGGCCGTACACCCCATCCTGAGCATCCACGTGCCGCGCCGGTCCACCTGTCCCCACGCGACGGCATCGCGCCACTTGGCGCGTTCTCACGGGGACAGTCCCGGGTGGACATCYGCCCGGGACACCGACCATCGCTCAGAACCGGGGCGGTGCCCCGGCGAAACTCACGGGTCCGTCATGCACGGGCCCGTCACGCACCGGTCCGTCCGCGGGCCCCAGGTCCGGGAGTGGTGACCGATCGAGCCCAGGGCCGCGCCCAAGGCGCGTGGATGCGAGGCCGCGTACACCTCGCGAAGCCGGTCCACCGTCACCAGGGTGTAGATCTGGGTGGTACTGACCGAGGCGTGTCCCAGCAGCTCCTGCACCACCCGGACGTCGGCGCCGCCGTCGAGCAGGTGGGTGGCGAAGGAATGGCGCAGCACATGGGGTGAGACCCCCTCCACACCGGCCGCGAGCGCCGCCGTACGCAGCACCGACCACGCGCTCTGCCGGGACAGGCGATTACCGCGGCGGGACAGGAAGACCGCGGGCCCCGAGCGGGGGGCGACCAGCGTCGGCCGCCCCACCCGCAGGTAGTCGGCCACCGCGGCGATGGCGTACCGACCGAGCGGGACGATCCGGTCACGTCCGCCCTTGCCATGCAGGCGCACGGAGGCGGCCTCCAGATCGAGATCGTCGACGTCGAGACCGACGGCCTCCGAGATCCGGGCCCCGGTGCCGTAGAGAAGCTCCAGCAACGCGGTCGCTCGCAGACGACGGACGGCCTCGGCCGGTTCCACCGGCTGCGGTCTCCCGGACGGCGGCGGGGATCCCGGCGGGGGCGCACCCGCGGCCGCGGCGAGGACGGCCACCACCTGGTCGATGCTCAGGGCCTTCGGTAGCCGCCGGGGAGGCGTCGGCGGTCGAACCGGCCGGGACACGTCCTCGGGGACGTCACCCTCGTCGGCCGCGAAGCGGTGCAGCGACCGGACGGCGACCAGCATCCTCGCGACCGACGCCGCGGCAAGCGGCGGGTGCGTGTCGTCACCGGTGCGCAGCACGGCGGCGAATCCGGCAACCTCCGCCTCACCGACCGCGTCCAACGAGGGCAGACCGCATGCGGAGAGATGATCACAATAGCGGCGCAGGTCGCGACGGTAGGCGAGTACCGAGTTGCGCGCGAGTCCGCGTTCGCCCTCCAGATGGTGGAGATAGCGCTCGATGACGCCGGCAGGCGTGCCACGCAGCTGGGACAGCTGGGACCCGGCTCGATGATCCGCAGGCCGGGGCGGGTCGTCCGGGCCAGCCAGGTCGTCCGGGCCAGCCAGGTCGTCCGGCCCAGCCAGGTCGTCCGGGCCGGGCCGAGGTGCCGACGGACGATGATCCAAGGACCCGCCGACGCCGGATGCCGAGGCCGCGGGGGGGCGCAGCCGGAATACCCGGTCGCCGTCGGTGACTCCCATCATCGAACTGATAGTAGGACCTGCCCCCCGTTCTCCGTTGGTGCCTATCCACATACCGCGTTTCCGCGGCTATCCTGGCGACTTGTGCGGGCGGGCAACGGGTCGTCACGGTACGCCGCACGGCTGGGGGTCGTCATCGCCATGCTCGTCATCCTCACGGGCGCGGGCTGCGGCGGCGACCAGCACGAGCCGTCCGGGGCCGCGATCCCGGCCCGCCCCGGTTCCCAGAACCGGGGCACGGCCGTCTCCGGCGGCCCTTCCGTCTCCGGTTCGGCCCCCGGTTCGGTCGATGACACGCCCGCAGCCGCCACCCGCACGGTCGAGGGCTACTTTCACGAGATCAACGAGGCCGCGCGGGCCGGTCGGGTCGCGGTTATCGCGCCGACGGCGCTCGGTGGCTGCCAGCCCTGCGCCCTCGACGTCGGGGTGACCCGCTCGCTCCAGCAGCGGGGGCTGCGCGCGGACGGGCCGGCCTATCAGCTGAGCGACGTGCTCGCCCGGCCGCGGGTCGGGCTCGTCACCGAGGTGGACTTCACCGTGCGGACCCGGGCGGTGGGGCTGCTGGACCCGGCGGGCCGGCGGGTCTCCGACGCCCCGGCCGTGCCGACCCGGGTCGGCACGGCCGAGCTGTCGCTCACCGACCACGGCTGGCGTATCCAGACCCTGCGCTACGCCCCGGCCCAGGCATGACCACCGGCCCGGGGACGACCGGCCCGCACGCGACCACCGCCGCCCGCACGACCACCGCCGCCCGCACGACCACCGCCGCCCGCACGACCACCGCCGCCCGCACGACCACCGCCGCCCGGCGCCGCACGATCCCGCGCCCGGCGCTGATCGCGGTCGGCGCGCTGCTACTGGTCGGCCTGACCGGCCTCGCCGGCGGCGCGACGCCCGCCGCCGCGGCGCCCGGACGCACCGTCCCGGTGCCCTGCGTCGGCGCGCTGTGGGGTACCTGTGACACTCGGGCCACGGACAACGGCTACCAGTACCGCTACCACGACGGAGCGCTGGAGCGCGTCGGGATCCCGACCGGCTCGGGGGCCCGGCGGAGCGCGGCCTGCGGCCAGGACTGTCCGGACGACCCGGCGGCCGTCTGTGACCTGCTGACCGCGGTCGGGCCGGATCCGGCGATGGACGCGCAGGCGCGGGCCCAGTACGACCAGGCGGTGGCGGGCTGCTTCAACTACCTGCTGCCCGCCGGCGCGGTGCCGATCGCCCAGGTGCAGGCCGCGCTCGCCAACTACCTGCGCGAGAGACTCCTGCCGAAGCCGTCCATCGTCATTGCGCCGTCCGGCCGCAGCTTCGCGAACCTGGCCACGATCCTCTACACCCCGGTGCCCGACTCGTTCACGTTCAACGTCGACCAGCCGGTCGTGGCGACCATCAGTGCCGTTCCCCACTATCACTGGGAGTTCGGCGACGGCGAGACCGGCCCGGACGCTCCCGGCCGGCCCTACGACCCGGCGATCTCACCGCGCGATCATCCCGAGGCCTACGTGGCGCACGGCTACGCCCGGCCGGGCCGGTACCAGGTGACCCTCGCGGTGACCTGGGATGGCACGTTCACYGTTCCCGGGGTCGCGCAGGCGTTCCCGATCGCCGCGGTGACCCTCGCCGCCGCGGCGGGCCTCGTCGTCGACGAGGCCGCCGGCGTGCTGGTCCACAACGACTGACGCCACCGCGGGACCGACGCCACCGCGGAGAAACGGGGGCCGCGGCGCGGCGGTGGCTCAGCCGCGGTGGGCGGGACGAGCGGGCCAGGGTGCGTCGGGTGGGCGCAGACCGGCGTAGTTCTCGGCGCGTGCCCGGGCCGTGGCCAGCAGCCCGATGACCGCCATCGCGTTGGTGATCTCACCGCGCAGGACCCGTTCGACGGCGTCGGTGAAGTCGATGCGGGCGAGACCCATCTCGGCCTCCTCGTGCACCGGCACGTACCGCTCGGCGGCCGGGATCTCGWGCAGCCCGCGGGCCAGGAAGAGGCGGTAGGCCTCGTCGGTCATCCCTGGCGAGGCCCACACGTCAACCAGCAGATCGTAGCGGTCGGCGCGCAGCCCGGCCTCCTCGGCCAGCTCCCGCGCGGCGGCCGAGGACGCCGGCTCGCCCGGCACGTCGAGAATGCCGGCGGGCAGCTCCCACAGCGGACCACCGACGGGATGACGGTACTGATGGACCATCACCACCCGATCGGCCTCGTCGAGGGCGACCACCCCCACGGCGCCGGGATGCACCACCACATCACGCTGCGAGATGTCGCCATCCGGCATCCGCACCTGATCGCGGCGGACGGAGATGACCCTCCCCTGGTAGGCCAGGGTGCTCTCGGTGACCTCGTACCGGTGCGGGGTCGCCGTCACGGGGACACCAGCGCGGCGGTGCCGTTGGAGCTGACGCTCGGCCGGGACGCGCTCGCGCCCCGGCGGATACTCCCGCCGGATCGACCAGCCGTGACGCCGCGGGTCTGCGCGGCGCCGTTCTCCGGGACGCCGTTCTCCGGGGTGGGGGCGTCCTCGCTCGGCAGGTCCACCGGCAGCATCCCGCGGCGGCGGTCCGCATGCGCGACCGCCGCGGCGACGAGACCCCGGAACAACGGATGGGCCCGGGTCGGCCGGGACCGGAACTCCGGATGTGCCTGGGTGCCGACGTAGTACGGATGCACATCGGCGGGCAGTTCGACCACCTCGACCAGGCGGCCGTCCGGTGACGTCCCGGAGAAGACCAGCCCGGCGGCGGCCAGCCGGTGCCGATAGTCGTTGTTCACCTCGTACCGGTGCYGGTGGCGCTCGGCGACCTCGGCGGCGCCGTATTCACGCTGGGCGAGCGTGCCGGGCGCCAGCACGCACGAGTACAGGCCCAGTCTCATCGTGCCGCCCATGTCCCGGGTGCCGGCCACCACCTCGTGCTGGTCGGCCATCGTGGAGATCACCGGGTGGGGGGTCTCGGGGGCGAACTCGGTGGAGTTCGCCGCCTCCAGGCCGGCGAGACTGCGGGCCGCCTCGATGACCATGCACTGCAGGCCGAGGCAGATACCGAGGGTCGGAATGCCGTTCTCGCGGGCGTGCCGCAGCGCGGTGAGCTTGCCCTCGATGCCCCGCACCCCGAAACCACCGGGAACGATGACCCCGTCGATCCCGTCGAGCAGGGTGGCCGTCGCATCCGGGGAAGAGCACTCGTCCGAGGTGACCCACCGCAGGTCCACCCGGGTGTCGGTGGCGAAGGCGCCGGCGCGCAGGGCCTCGGTCACCGAGAGGTAGGCGTCGGGGAGATCCACGTACTTGCCGACGATCGCGATCGTCGCCGTGTTGGCCGGGTGGTGCACCCGCCGCAGCAACGTGTCCCACTCYGTCCAGTCGACGTCGCGGAAGGACAGCCCGAGCCGACGCACCACGTAGGCGTCGAGGCCCTCGCGGTGCAGCACCCGGKGGATGTCGTAGATGGAACTCGCGTCCGGCGCCCCGACGACGGCCTCGTCATCGACGTCGCACATCATCGCGATCTTCTTCTTGAGCGAATCGGGCAGCGGCCGGTCGGACCGGCAGACCACGGCGTCGGGCTGCAGGCCGATGCTGCGCAACGCCGCGACCGAATGCTGGGTCGGCTTGGTCTTCAACTCTCCGGAGGGGGCGAGGTAGGGGACCAGGCTCACGTGCACCGTCAGGGCGTTGTCCCGACCGACCTCGTGGCGTACCTGAYGGATCGCCTCCAGGTAGGGCAGCGATTCGATGTCCCCGACGGTCCCGCCGACCTCAGTGATCACCACGTCGACGGAGTCATCGGCCAGCCGCCGGATCCGGTCCTTGATTTCGTCGGTGATGTGCGKGACGACCTGGACGGTCTGGCCCAGATAGCCGCCGCGGCGTTCCCTGGCGATGACGGCCGAGTAGACCTGACCCGTCGTCACGTTGGCGCTGCCGTCGAGGCTGACGTCGAGGAACCGCTCGTAGTGGCCGATGTCGAGGTCGGTCTCGGCCCCGTCGTCGGTCACGAACACCTCACCGTGCTGAAACGGGTTCATCGTTCCCGGGTCCACGTTGAGGTAGGGGTCGAGCTTCTGCATCGTGACACGAAGTCCACGAGCCTTGAGTAGTCGACCAAGGCTCGACGCGGTCAGTCCCTTGCCGAGACTGGACGCAACCCCGCCGGTGACGAAGATGTGTTTGGTGATATGCGCCTGACCCACCCGAAGCTCCCGTGGTTACGCCGCCGGTCCGGCCCCGGCGCCTCCACGGGACTTCACGGTAACAGCTCCCCCGCGCGACGCCTCCAGCGCAATGCGGGGACTCTGCCATAAGGGTGAGTCATGGCCCTCGGTTATCACCTTCGGTGACTGCCTGGACCACCGCAGGATGTCCGACCTCCCGACCGCGGTGGCACTACGGCAGCGCCTTGTCGGCCTCCGCGGCGGCGAGCAGCTCCTCGGCGTGCCCACGGGCCAGCGGGCTCTCCTCCTGGCCGGCGAGCATCCGGGAGAGCTCCCGCACCCGGCCGGCGTCGTCGAGCGTGACGATCCCGCTACGGGTGACCGATCCGTCGTCGGCCTTGTGGACCACCAGATGACGGTCCGCGAAGGCGGCGACCTGCGGCAGATGAGTGATACAGATCACCTGATGGGTGCGGGCGAGGCGGGCGAGGCGCCGGCCGATCTCCACCGCGGCCCGGCCGCCGACCCCGGCGTCCACTTCGTCGAAGACCATGGTCGAACCGGTGTCGGCGGCGGCGAGGACGACCTCGATCGCGAGCATGACCCGGGACAGCTCACCGCCCGACGCGCCTTTCTGGACCGGCCGCGGCGGCGCCCCGGGATGCGGTATCAGCCGCAGCTCCACGTCGTCGACGCCGAACGGTCCGAACGCGACGACCCGCAGGCCGACCGGCAGACCGGCTGGATCGTCGCGCTGCGACACGGCGGCCTCCACCCGGGCCCGGGGCATCGCGAGCCCGGCGAGCTCGGCGGCGACCGCCGCACCGAACCGGGCCGCCGCCTTGGTCCGGGCCTCGCTGACCTCCTCGGCGAGCCGGGCCAGCTCGGCGGTCAGRCTGTCCCGCCGGGCGGTGAGCGCCTCGACGCTGTCCCCGGCGCCGTCGAGTTCCAGCAACCGGCGCCCGGCCTGGTCCGCCCAGGCCAGCACGCCGTCAATGCCGGTGCCGTGCGCCCGGGTCAGGCTGGTGAGGGCGGCCTTGCGCGCCTGGGCGTCGGCGAGGCGCACCGGGTCGGCATCGATGCCCTCCGCGTAGGAGGCGAGGTCCGCGGCGACGTCGGTGAGCAGCATCCCCACCTCCGTGAGCCGCGTGCCGAGGGCAGCGAGCTCGGCGTCAAGGGCGGACTCGCCGGCGATGACCCGCTGGGCCGCGGCCACCAGATCGACCGCACCGGGCTCGTCCGACCCGGTGGCCGGATCGCTCATCAGCGCGGCGTGCGCGGTCCGCGCCGCCCGCACCAGGGTCTCCGCGTGCTCCAGCTTGGTCAGCTCGGCGTCGAGGGTGACGTCCTCACCGGGGCTGGGGGCGATCCGTTCCACCTCGTCCAGGCCGATGCGCAGCAGCTCCGCCTCCTGCTCGCGTTCACGCACCCGGTCGGTGATCTCGGCGAGCTGCCGACTGACCCGGGTCAGCTCCCGGTACACACCGCCGTAGCGGGCCAACGGCCCGGCGACGGCGGAACCGGCGAACCGGTCCAACGCGTCACGCTGGGTGGACGGCTTGAGCAGGCGCTGCGCCTCGGACTGGCCGTGCACGGCGATCAGCTCCTCGGCGATCTCGGCGAGGACACTCGCCGGAACCGAGCGGCCCGCGACCTGCGCCCGGGACCGGCCCTCCGCGGTCAGGGTCCGACCGACGACGAGGACGGCGCCCCCCGGATCCTCGTCGAGGTCGCCGCCGACTTCGCGGACCCGGGCCGCGACAGCCGACTCGGCACCGATGACGAGCCGACCCTCGACAAAGGCGCGATCGACCCCGGGCCGGACCAGACCGTAATCCGCCCGCCCGCCGGTGAGCAGTCCCAGCCCCTGGACAATCATGGTCTTGCCGGCTCCGGTCTCGCCACTCACCACGGTGAGGCCGGGAGCGAGGTCGAGGGCGGCATCGTCGATGACCCCGAGGCCGCGGATGCGAATCTCCTCKAGCACGCCCCGAACTCTAGCGTCACCAGGACGGAGGCCGATATCGCAGAGGCGGAAGATCCGACATCGCTGTCCCCGCGTCGCGGCGAAGCCCCCCGACAATCACCCCAGGAAGCTCGCCGAAGGCGAGCTGACGGAAACCCCGAACGGCGCCCAGGGCCAGGGGTCCCCGCGTCGCGGCGAAGCCCCCCGACAATCACCCCAGGAAGCTCGCCGAAGGCGAGCTGACGGAAACCCCGAACGGCGCCCAGGGCCAGGGGTCCCCGCGTCGCGGCGAAGCCGCTACGCGGGGGAGGCACGCTGGTTGCGTCCCCGCCAACCTTCCACCGGAAGGCCGAACTTGGCAACAAGACGATCAGTGAACGGCAGCGGGTGCACCACGGCGAGCCGCACCGGTCGGCGGCCGCGGACCACCTCGACCCGCGACTCGGGGGGCACCTCGACGGACCGCCGGCCGTCACAGTAGAGGACCGCGGGCACCGGCGGCAGGATCTCCACGGCGACCGCGGAGGTCGGCGCCAGCACGAGCGGCCGGGCGAACAGCGCGTGCGCGCTGATCGGGGCGACCAGCAGGGCCTCGACGCCCGGCCACATCACCGGACCACCGACCGAGAAGGCGTAGGCGGTGGATCCGGTGGGCGTCGAACAGATCACCCCGTCGCAGCCCCACCGGGACAGCGGACGCCCGTCAATCTCCAACACGCATTCCAGCATCCGAGCGCGCTCGGCCTTCTCCAGGGACATCTCGTTGAGCGCCCAGCCGGTATAGGTGACCTCGCCACGCCGCCGGACCGTGACGTCTACCGTCATGCGTTCCTCGACCGTGTAGTCCTTGCGGACGACGTGCTCGATGGTGGATTCCAGCGCGTCGGGTTCGGCCTCGGCGAGGAACCCGACATGCCCGAGGTTCACGCCCAGCAGCGGGGCGTCAGCGGTGCGGGCCAGCTCCGCGCCGCGCAGCAGGCTGCCGTCGCCGCCGAGGACCAGCACCAGTTCCACCCYGACGGCCGCGTCGGCGTCGTGCGGCACGCTGTTGGCGGCGGTCAGGTCGAGCATCTCCGCCTCGTCCCGCAGCACCCGCGGCGACACCCCGGCGGCGGCCAGGCCCTCGATGACCCGATGGGCGCTCTCCCGGACCACCGAGCGGCGGGGATGGGTGACGACGAGGATCTCCCGCGTCATGCCCGGCGCCCCGGTCCCGCGGGGCCGGCGGCGATCGCCCCGGCCAGGACGTCCGCGTCGAGCGGTGGGGCCCCGGCGGCCAGCCACAGCAGGTACTCGACGTTGCCCGCCGGGCCGGGCAGCGGACTCGCCGTGACGCCACGCACGCCGAGATCCAGCATGGCCRCGGACGCCGCCACGTCGTGGACCGCCTCGGCGTGCAATGCGGTGTCACGCACCACCCCGCCGGGCCCGAGCCGCTCCCGGCCGACCTCGAACTGGGGCTTCACCAGCAGCACGAAATCGGCATCCGGGACCGCGCAGGCGCGCAGCGCGGGCAGCACCAGGGCCAGCGAGATGAACGACAGGTCCCCGACGACCAGGTCGACGCGGTCACCGATCTCGGCGGGCGTCAGGTTCCGGGCGTTGGTACGGTCGAGCACGCGGACCCGGGGGTCGCAGCGCAGCCGCCACAGCAACTGCCCGTAGCCGACGTCCACGGCCACGACGGTCCCCGCCCCGTACCGCAGCAGCACGTCGGTGAAGCCGCCGGTGGAGGCACCGACGTCCAGGCACCGACGACCGGCCACGACCAGCGTGGGGCCGGTCGAACGCGGGATTTCGGCACCCGGCCCCGGTTCCGGCCCCGGTGCGGGGACCCCGAAGGCCTCGAAGGCACCCAGAAGTTTGTGCGCGCCGCGGGAGGCGTAGCCGGGATCGTCCCCCTTCGTCACCGCGATGGAGGTGGATCCGTCGACCACCGTGGCAGCCTTCGTGGCAGGAATGYCGCCGACCAGCACCCGACCCGCGGTGATCGCCGCAACGGCCTGCTCCCGGGACCGGGCGAGACCACGACGGACAAGTTCGCTGTCCAGACGTGTCCGGCGGGACATCGCGACCCCGGAGCGACTCACCGCGCCGGCCGGATCRTGCCCGGCCCGGGCCGCGGCCCTCCCGTGGGACGCGCCCCGCAACGCGCCGGAACGGGCACGCCCGGCCCGGCCGCGCCCCCGACGCCCTTGACCTGGTCAGCACCCTTGACCTGGTCAGCGCTCCCGTCCAGGTCCGCCAGTGCCCCGGCCAACCGGCGGTTTATCTCCTCGAAGACCTCGACATGCGCGGCCGTCGGTAGGACGTCGAGCATGTCCAGCCGGCCGAGGGCGCCGCGAACCTCGGCAGGCAGATTCTCGGTGTTCACGTTGTCAGCCTCCCGCACTCACGGCCGCTGACGCGACGGACCCTGGCGACGTGCGTCATGCGACGAATCTCATGTCCTGTCCACTCCTCGTCCGGCCGGATCCGCCCTCGGCCGGCCCGGGACCTCACCCCGGGTCCGTCAGGACCACCGGAGATCGGCTCGCAACCGGTGTAAACTCGCCCACCACGCGGGTCGTCCCGCCCGGAACACCTACTCTCACGCTAGTGTCCCGGCACGCCGGGCCGAGAGGGGCGCAGGTCGAACAGGCCGACCGGAACACCTACTCTCACGCTAGTGTCCCGGCACGCCGGGCCGAGAGGGGCGCAGGTCGAACAGGCCGAGAGGAGGACCGGCCGGGATGGCCGACAGGTCGCAGTGCGAGGCCGCGCTCCATGCTCTCGCCGCCCGCCTGGATGGGCTCTCCGCCGACGGCCGTCCCCCGCGCGCCCCGGATCGCGTCATCGTCTGTCGTATCCCCGATCTCGGCGCTGTCTTCTCCGGGGAGCTGCGCGACGGCTGCCTGCGGCACATTGGCGAAGGCAGCCGCGACGACGCCCAGATCACCCTGACGCTGGAGAGCGACGACCTGGTGGCGGTCGCCGAGGGAAGGCTTCCCGCGATGACCGCCTGGGCCAGTGGGCGGCTGAAGGTGGACGCGAGCGTGTGGGATCTGCTGCGGGTCCGCTCGCTGCTGTGACGATGCGCCTGTTCACCGACGATGCTCCAAGGCGCCGGGACTCAGGCGAGCGCCACGGGCTCCGGTGCCCGGGGCGCCGGAGCCATCAGGTCCTCGCAACCCGGTGGGCGTCGCGCCGCGATCGCGTGGACGGCGACGCCGCTGTCCAGGGCGGACCAGACCGTGGCGCAGGCGGCCCGCAGCCCGTCCAGCCCGTCGGTGCCGTCCCCGTTCCACGTGTCGTCACCCGACATATCCCGGTCTGACGCATCCCCACCGGAATGACCGCCGCCTGAACGATCGCCATCCGACGCGTCATCGCCCAGCCCGTAGCTTTCACCCGACCAGTGCAGCGTCCCCTCCTCGACCCGGCTGCTCCAGGCGCCGCAACGATAGGCGTGGTTCCCCAGCTCCGGGACGGCCTCCACCGGTGGCGCCGCCCGGAGCAGCCCGCGCAGGTCCGCGGCGAGGAAGTCGGGACGGTGCGGAGCGGGAGCTGCGAGCAGGTCTCCGGGGGTCGTCACCCCGGTGAAGACGAGCAGGGTCGGCGTCGACGTCCGGTGACCGGCCTCGATGTCGGTGTCGAGCCGGTCACCGACGATGAGGGGTATCCGGGCTCCGCTGCGCCGCATCGACTCGCGGTGCATCGCCGACTCGGGCTTGCCGGTCACCACCGGCTCGCGGTCCGTAGCGGCCCGCAGGAAGGCGATGACGGATCCGTTACCAGGCGCGACGCCCCGCTCGGTTGGCACGGTGCGATCGGCGTTGCTGGCGATCCACAGTGCTCCGGCCCGGATGGCATAGGCCGCCTCGGCGAGGCGGGCATAGGTGAGATCCGGGTCGAACCCCTGGACCACCGCCGCCGGATCGTCCTCGGCCGAGTCCACCGGGACCAGGCCCTCCTCCATCACCGCCTGTCGAAGTCCCCGCCCTCCGGTAATGAGCACCCGGGATCCGGTGCCCAGCCGTTCGGCCAGGACGTGCGCCGCTGCCTGCGCCGAGGTGACGACGTCCTCGGTTTGCGCCGGCACGCCGAAGCCGCGCAGGCGGGCGGCGACCTCGGCCGGCGGGCGCAGTGCGTTGTTCGTGACGTACACCGTGCGCATCCCCCGGCGGCCCGCGGCTGCGATGGTGCCGGCCGCGTGTGGCACGGCGGCGGCCCCACGGTTGACGACACCGTCGAGATCCATCAGGGCGACGTCGAACAGGTCGGCCAGCGGCCGGTCCGTCCCGCGCAACGGCCCGGGGAAGCCGCCGGAAGACACGGAGAAACCAGAGGACACAGAGGACACAGAGGAACCGGACAAGCCGCAGGACGACGAAGCGGAGGAGACCGCGGAAGGGCTGACTGACGGAGGGCTGGTTGACGTGGTCTCGTGCGCCGGCGCGGGCACGGCGGCCGGCCGGGTCATGCTCGAGCCAACGCCGCGCGGGCGCCACGCAGCGCGACACCGTAGTGTCGGATGTCGGGACGCATCGCCACGGCCAGCGCCAGATGCTCCACGGCCGCCCGGAGATCACCGATCTTGCGGGCGGACAGCCCGAGGCCGAACTGGGCGTAGTCGTCGGTGGGATGCCGGTCCACGATCCAGGCGAAAGTCTCCCGGGCCGCGCCGTACTGACCGGCGGTGAACTGTGCCCGGGCCAGCGCCTCCCGCACGCTCGGTGAGGCGGGTTCGGCCGCGACGGCGTGGGCCAGCAGCTGCACCGCGGCATTGGCGTCCCCGTGGCCGAGCAGCGCCATCCCCCGGGTGTACCAGTCGTAGACCTCACCCGCCGGTCCCGGCCGGGACCGGTCCGCACTGTCATCCACCCAGGACGTCACATCGGACGGCACCGAGCTGGATCTATCACGTCGTCTGCGGGCGGGCAGCCCACCGGGCGTCTCGTCCGGTACATCCCCCGGAGGGCCGGTCTCCTCGGACATCTTCACCTCCACGACACGGACGATCATCTGTCTCCTCGCCACACCAATCCTGAGCACCGRGCACGGACCTCGCGCCAGGCCACGCGCCGGACCTCGCGCCGGGCCTCGCGCCAGGCCACGCGCCAGGCCACGCGCCAGGCCACGCGCCRGACTCCGCCGCACCGTGGCGCCCTCGATGCGCATCACCGCCTCTCACCCGAGGAACACCGCCAGATCCGGAATCACTCCGTCCGGCTTCGCCAMCRCGGGCGCCAAGCGCCAGGCACATCCTCGAGGTCCGCAGCTCCAGTGTCGCCGCAAAGCCGCCCAACGTACCTCGAGATCCCCATAACGATCAGGTGTGCGCTGTCCACCGTCCCGCCGCTCCGATGGCACGCTCGCACTACGGGAAGGTGGTGAAATGTTCCTCTCGCCCGGTCGGGCCGGC
This sequence comes from Frankia sp. CgMI4, assembly GCF_001756285.1. Taxonomy (NCBI): domain Bacteria; kingdom Bacillati; phylum Actinomycetota; class Actinomycetes; order Frankiales; family Frankiaceae; genus Frankia; species Frankia sp. CgMI4. The sequence goes on along the minus strand of NZ_MAQZ01000073.1, from coordinate 3,854 downwards.
CGGAACACGGGCGGTCAGCAGCGAGGGCACTCCCGGGTCACACCGGGTCCGCACTCTCGGGGCCCTACGATGCGGCTCATGGTTGACGCCGATCGTCCCGTTCCCGCTCCGGCGGGTCTCGTGCTCGCCCCGTTCCGGGCCGCACGATTTCCGTCCTCCGGGCCGGACCTCGCCCCGCTGACCTCCCCGCCCTACGACGTCATCGACGACGCCGAACGGGCGGAGCTCCAAGCGCGCGACGAGCGCAACGTGGTCCGGCTCATCCTCCCCGGGGAGGACTACGACGGGGCCGCCCGCACGCTGCGGGCATGGCTGGACAGCGGAGTGCTGCGTCGCGACGAGAAGGCCTCCGTCTACGTCTACGAGGAGGAGCGGGCCGGCCACGCCCAGCGCGGGCTGATCGGGGCGGTCGCGCTGACCGATCCGGATGCGGGGATCATCCTCCCGCACGAGAACACCATGGCGGGCCCGGTCTCAGACCGGTTGGCGCTGACCCGCGCGACCCGCGCGAACCTGGAACCGATCTTCCTGCTCTACGCCGGCGGCGGCGAGACCAGCCGGGTGGTCTCGATGGTGATCGCCACGACGCCGCTGGTGGAGACGTCCACGGACGACGGGGTGACGCACCGGCTCTGGGCCATCGACGATCCGGCGGTCCTCACCGCCATCGCCGCGGACCTGTTGCCCCGGCGCGCGGTGATCGCGGACGGCCACCATCGGTACGCCACCTACCGCCAGTACCAGGCGGAACGGCACGCCGCCGGGGATGGTTCGGGCCCCTGGGACTTCGGTCTGGCCTTCCTCGTCGACGCGACCGTCTCGGGGCCCCAGGTGCACGCCATCCACCGGGTAGTGCGTGGTCTCGGGCTCACCGAGGCGGTGCGGCGGGCCGCCGAGGTGTTCACCGTGCGTCAGCTCGCCGGGCCCGGCGAGGGTGGTACCGCCGCCGGGGATGCCGGTGGCGTGGGGCCGGCAGGCGCGGACCCGGACGCGCTGGTGGAGGAACTGGCCAAGGCCGGGCAGGGCGGGCACGCGTTCGTGGTCACCAACGGCACCGCGGCCTACCTGCTCACCGAGCCCGACGCCGACCTGCTCACCCGTAGTCTGCCCCCCGAACGGTCGGCGGCCTTCCGTGGACTCGACGTCACCGTCGCTCATCTTGCGTTGATCGTGGACGTCTGGGGGTTGACGGACACGGTGGGCGTGGTCGACTACCACCACGACGCGCCGGCCGCGATCGCCGCGGCGGCTGCGGCRGGAGGTACCGCGCTGCTGCTCAACCCCACCCCGATCGCCGGTGTGACGGCCGTCGCCGAGGCCGGCGAGCGGATGCCGCGCAAGTCGACGTTGTTCACCCCGAAGCCGCGCACCGGACTCGTGCTGCGTCCACTCGACGACTGACCGGCGTACGTAGGACCGGCGTACGTAGGACCGGCGTACACACGGTCCGTCTCCCCGCGGACCCACGGATACCGGGCGGAGTGGTCCTCGGCCGAACGGTCCTACCTCCCGGTCTCCGTCGCCTCGGCCTCGGGAGCAGCCTCGGTGCCGGTGCCGGTGCCATGATCAGTAAGATCATGGCCGGTGATGTCCTGATCGACGTTCGCCTCGGTCCCGGCGTCCGCGTCGGGATCGGCCCGATCCGAGAGCAGGAGATCCGCGCCGTCCTGGGCAGCCTCCTCGTCCTCCTCGGGGAGAGGCCGACCAGTCATGATCAGATACGCACGGGCGTCGGCGTCGGTCTCTCCCTCGTCGATCGCAGCCGTGGAGGTGAACCAGCGTGCGGCCTCCTCTGGACGACCGGCGGCAAGCAGCGCCTCGGCATAGGCGTACCAGAGGCGGGCGGTCCACGGCGCGGGCGGCGTCTTGGCCGTGGCCAGATCCCGCAGCAACACGACGGCGGCCTCCGGCTGACCGAGGTCCCGGCGGGCCCCGGAGACGACGATGAGCATCTCCGCCCGAGCGGCCGGATCAAGCTGGTCGATCTGCGGATCCCGCAGGTAGGCGACGGTACGCTCCGGCCGGCCCAGTCCCCGTTCGCTGTCCGCCATCAGCGGCAGGTTGTGCGCGGAACCGTCCATCCGACGAGCGGCCCGAAGTTCCACCAGGGCCGTCGCGTACTCCCCCGCATGGTAGGCCGCGATACCGACCGCCTCGCGCACCGCGGGCAGGCGCGGCACCCGATCGGCGGCGGCGCGGGCGTGGGCGAGCGCGCGGGCGGGATCGTCGTCGAGCAGCAGGGCGGTCGCGACGAGATGGCGGGCGATCGTGTCGGCGAGCGACGATGGCAGCCCCCGAAGGGACCGGCGCACGTCGTGGTCCAGCAGGTCCGCGCGGGCCTCGTCGGGAAGTGGCGGAGCCGGCACCCGGGCCCGCCGGCTGCCCTGCTCAGTCTGATCAGTCCGGCCAGCCCGGTCGGTTCTGTCAGTCCGGCCAGGCCCGGTCGGACGGCCGCCGCGGGGGCCGCCGCGGGGGCCGCCGCCCCCGGGCCTGGAAGCCTCGGTGAACGGCCGGCCACGGCGCTCGGCGCGAGCGGCGCCGTCGCGGCGGTCCCCTCCACCGCTGGTGTCCCGGGGCCCCCGGGACTCCCGGCCTCGATCGCCGCCGGGCCGCGGGCCGGCCGAGCGCGTACCCGCGGGACGGTCGCCATCGGAACGCCAGACTCTGCCGTGAGTCGGCCGTTCAGGGCCGTCGTGCCGGGGCCGCGGGCCGTCGCTGCCGGCCCGGGCCTGCCCGGGCCGATGGGATACCGAGGAGTCGCGCCCCGGTCTGCCGTGGTCGGGACGGCTACTCGGCCTTCCGGACCGGCCGGTCTCCTCCGCTCCCGGCCGACCCCGACGCTCGCGCCAAGCCGCCTCGGCGGCGACCCGGTTGCGGGCGGAGGCTCCGCTCGCGCCCCGGTCACCGCTCACGCCCCGGTCACCGCGCGGGCCGTCGGCTCGGGAAAAGCGCTCACCGCCAGCCGCCGGAGCACGCCCACCGCCGGTCCCCGTCCCCTCCGGACGCCGAGCCCCACCCGGGCGGCGGTCGACGAACGAGGCGGCCGAGGAGGAAGAGGAAGTGGCGGATCCCGCATCGCCCGCACGCGGCGATGCGCCGTACCGGGCGTTGCCGTACCGGGTGTTGGAGTCCGAACCCCTGGAGCGGTCCGGCCGGCCCTGGCCCTCCGGGCCGCGGCGGAACTGGCCCGCCCCGCCCCGCGTTCCTCCCCGCGCACCGCCCTGCCCGCCGCCGCGCGCACCCTGGCGCGCGCCCTGAGAGGGACCCCCCTGTCCGCGCGACGCGCCGGTCTCGGATCCGCCGCCCCGCCTTACGCCCGGGGCATCGCCACGCACCGGGCGCCCGGCGCGACGTCCCTCTGCCGGCGTGCCACGATCACCTGAAGCGTCCCGATCACGCCGCTGCGGGTGTGGGGACGTGAACGGCGTCGTCCCGCCTCGCTGACTGGATCTGTCTTCCCTCGGCATGACCGGCAACTTCCCTTTCATCCCGCAGGTACCGCGGTTGCGGCTGCGGGTCCCTCGTGATCCGGAGGCGCCCTCAGGCCGCCGGGCTTCCGACGCGGACACCACGGCGCCCGAGATCGTCGGCTGTGCTTCGGATGTTGCGTAGGTACGTCGGTCCGGGTTCACCCGGGTCCACGACGTTCACCCGGGTCCACGATGGTGCGGTGATGCCACAACCCTCAACGATACGACGTCCGGACCGGTGATGACCGGGTCCACCCGGTGACCATGCCGAAAAAGGGCGTGACAAAGGGTGTGGGGCTGTCTCCCTAGGGAGACAGCCCCACACTCGTATACGTCCGGCGGCGTCCTACTCTCCCACACAGTCCCCCATGCAGTACCATCGGC
>NZ_MAQZ01000072.1:0-59212 GCF_001756285.1 Frankia sp. CgMI4 | reverse complement strand
CACCCAGCCAGGCCATGAACGGGGTAAAACAATTGGCACTGACAATCGGCACGCTGTTGAGTTCTCAAGGAGCAGGCGCTACTGAGTAGACGTCGCAAGACGTCGCCCTCAGGCSGCTTGCTGGCTTCTTACAAAATTCTGGAGGATGCTCGTCAGTTACTCCCCAGACGGGGGCTGCCGTACATCTGCCACACGCGCCCCTCGGGGGGGCAGTCACCGACCGCATCCGTGGTACTCGGCGGATCCGGTGTCTCGCTGACAGAGAGAACATTACGGGTGGATGACGGGGGACGTCAAATCAATCCCTTACCAAGATATGTGATGTACGTCACACCTTCTCAAGACCAGTTCGTTGTGATCTTCTGATATGGGACGCTTGATGGTCTGGGCCGGAAGACTGACACCCGGAACACGGGCCAGAGCATCACCGGGTCGACTCACCGGGTCGACTCACCTGGGTCGACGCGGCGGCCGCGGGCCGCTGACCGTCGCCTCGCCAGCGAGCCAGAATCGCCAGGGCCATTCGGTCGCCACCCGAATCCCCGCCCGGGGGCCGCGGCGGACCCGGCCGCCGGAGATACCGGGCGGGCCGGGAGGACGGATCCCCCGGCCCCCGGCCAGTGCCACCGTGACCGGCCCCGGGCCGGTGATCGTGGTTCCGCTCAATGCGCCGGTCACGGCGAGCGCCCGTCCCAACCGGCCGGGGCCACGCGCCAGGTCCGCCTCGACCAGGCGCGGGAAACGGCCCGCCACGAGGTCACGACCCGCCACGACCTCTCCGGAGCGCAGGAGCACGGCCGACGCCGAACCGACCGGTCCGCACACTACGTTCAGACACCAGTGGACGCCGTAACTGAGGTAGACGTAGGCCCGTCCCGGCGGTCCGAACATGACGGCCGCGCGCGGCGTCGGGCCGCGGTAGGCGTGCGAGGCGGGATCGTCCAGCCCCCCGTACGCCTCGACCTCGGTGATCCGAACGGCGACCGGCCCGTGCCAGACCGTCGCACCAAGAAGAGCCGGTGCGACGGCCAGAACGGGCCGGTCATAGAAGTCCACCCCGTCCGGCGCGGCACCGTCCGTCGGTGCCATGCCGGGCGAGGATTCGGGTAGTGCCGTCAGCCCACCGCCCAGGCCTGGTCCCGGTCCAGCACCGGACGCAACGCGGCGATCTGCTCGCGGACCCGGTCGGGAGCGGTCCCGCCGGGGGCCGAGCGGGCCTCCAGCGCTCCCCGCACCGACAGCACCTCGCGCACGTCCGGGGTGAGCAGGGGGTTGATCATACCGAGATCGTCGTCCGACACCTCGTCGAGATCGACGTCGTGGGCCACRCACCACGACACGAACTGGCCGACCGCCTCGTGCGCCTGACGAAACGGCGCCCCTCGGCGCACCAGGTACTCGGCGACATCCGTGGCCAGCGCGAAGCCGTCGGGCGCCGCGGCGAYGAGCCGCTCGCGACGGACCCGCATGGTCGCAACCGTGCCGGTCAGCGCGGGCAACACCAGCAGCAGGGTGTCGACCGCGTCGAAGACCGGCTCCTTGTCCTCCTGCAGATCGCGGTCGTAGGCGAGCGGCAGTCCCTTGAGGGTGGCCAGGAAACCGGTCAGATCCCCGATGAGCCGGCCGGACTTCCCCCGGGCCAGCTCCGCGACGTCCGGGTTCTTCTTCTGCGGCATGATCGAGCTACCGGTCGCGAAGGCGTCGTCCAGTTCGACCCAGCCGAACTCCCTCGTCGTCCAGAGCACGATCTCCTCGCCGAGCCGCGACAGGTGCACCCCGATCAGGGCCGCCACGAACAGGAACTCGGCGGCGAAGTCCCGGTCGGAGACCGCGTCGAGGGAGTTGGCGAACGCCCGGTCGAACCCCAGCTCCGCGGCCACCCCCTGCGGGTCGAGCGGCAGCGAGGAACCGGCCAGTGCCCCGGCCCCCAGGGCGCTCACCGACGCCCGGACGTCCCAGTCGCGCAACCGGTCGATGTCCCGGACGAACGCCTGCACGTGTGCCAGCAGCTGATGACCGAAGGAGATCGGCTGGGCGTGCTGCAGGTGGGTCATCCCGGGGGCCGGGGTGTCGACGTGCTGCTCGGCAAGCACGACCAGCGCGTGGGACAACTCGGTCAGCCGCGCGGCCACCTCGCGGGCCGAGTCCCGCAGGTAGAGCCGCAGGTCGGTGGCGACCTGGTCGTTGCGGCTCCGGCCGGCCCGCAGCTTTCCGCCCAGCGTTCCGAGCCGTTCGAGCAGACCACGTTCGAGGGCGGTGTGGACGTCCTCGTCCTCGACGGTCGGGCGGAACCGGCCCTGGGCGACCGCGTCGGAGAGCTCGTCCAGGGCGGCGAGCATCGCCGCGAGCTCGTCGGCGTCGAGCAACCCGGCCCGGTGCAGGACCCGGGCGTGCGACTTCGACGCGAGCAGATCGTAGGGCGCCAGCCGCCAGTCGAACTGGACGCTTATCGACAGCCGGGCGAGCGCCTCCGCCGGGCCGCCGGCGAAGCGCCCGCCCCACAGCCGCATCGGCGCCCCGTCACCGGGCGCCCCGTCACCGGGCCCTCTGCGCGTCGTGTCGTTCCCGCCGGGCGGGTGCGTCGCGGTCACGGGTTCAGCCGCTGCTCGCGCGCCGCCCAGACCTTCGTCGGCAGACCCCAGAGCTCGATGAACCCGCGGGCGTCGCGCTGGTCGAACTGGTCGCCGGCGTCGTAGGTGGCCAGTGCGTGGTCGTACAGACTGGCCGGGCTGCGCCGRCCGACGACCTGGGCGACGCCACCCACGAGCCGGATCCGCACCTCCCCGGACACTCCGGCGCTGGCGGAGTCGACGAAGGCGTCCAACGCGCTCTTCAGCGGCGAGTACCACAGACCGTCGTAGACGATCTCACCCCACCGCTGGTCGATGCCCCGCTTGAACCGGGCGACGTCCCGCTCAAGCGTGAGGTCCTCGAGGTCCCGGTGGGCCGTTAGCAGCGTGATCGCCGCCGGGCACTCGTAGATCTCCCGGCTCTTGATGCCGACGAGCCGGTCCTCGATCAGGTCGATCCGGCCCACGCCGTGGGCGCCCGCCCGGACGTTGAGCTCGGCGACGAGATCGGCGAGCGGGAGGGAGCGCCCGTCCAACCCCACCGGGACACCGTCGATGAACGAGATGGTCACCTCGTCGGGGATCCGCGCGACGGTGGGGTCCGCGGAGTAGACGAAGACATCCTCCGGCGGCTGGGCCCACGGGTCCTCGAGGACGCCGCACTCGGCGGTGCGGCCCCACAGGTTCTGGTCGATGGAATACGGCGATTTCTTCGACACGTCGATCGGCAGGCCGCGTTCCTCCGCGAAGGCGATCGCCTTGTCCCGGGTCATCCCCGAGTCGCGCACCGGGGCGAGCACGCTCAGCCCGGGGGCGAGCGCCGCCACCCMGACCTCGAAGCGCACCTGGTCGTTGCCCTTGCCGGTGCAGCCGTGCGCGATGGCGTCCGCCCCGTGCTCGCGGGCCGCGGCGACCAGATGCCTGACGATGACGGGTCGCGACAGGGACGAGATCAACGGATACCGGTCCATGTAGAGCGCATTGCTCTTAATCGCCGGAGCGACGAAGGACTCGGCGAACTCCTCACGGGCGTCGACGACGATCGACTCGACCGCGCCACAGGTGAGGGCGCGCTGCCGGATGGCCTCGAGGTCCTCGCCGCCCTGGCCGACGTCAACCGCCAGCGCGACGACGTCGGCGCCGGTCTCGGCGCCGATCCAACCGATGGCCACGGACGTGTCGAGGCCGCCCGAGTAGGCAAGCACGACGCGTTCGGTCACAGTACTTATCTCCTTATGTCGTTTTATATCAGAATCATGTTGAATTATTGAAAATCACGCCAGGCTGGTTAAAGAAAAACCGATGAGTGCTATTTTTAGCAAAAATTAGCGCTATGTTCATCAAGGATGCCGGGAAGGCCGGTTCACGGCGTCGCCGGCGCACCGCTACGCATCCTGGTCTGGCACGGCGGACGATCCCGTCGACGCTCCCCGCGCCCGGCCGTCGGCGAGCCACAGGAGATGAGCGGCGAGTGCCGGACCCCTCGGACCAGCATGCCCTCCCTGACCAGCGGGATCTCCCGGACGGACCGAGCTCTCCGGACGGACCGAGCTCTCCGGACGGACCAGGGCCTCGGCTGCGGGAGCCGACCGGCAGACGACGAGCACCGTGTCATCCCCCGCGATCGTGCCCATGACCCCCGGAAGCGCCTCCCGGTCGAGCACCGAGGCGAACAGCTGCGCGGCGCCCGACGGTGTGCGCAGCACGACCAGGTCGCCGTTGGCCTCCGCGGAGACCAGCAGTTCCTCGCAGAGCCGGGTGAGCGACAACCGGACGATCTCCGCCGGCGCGAGGTTCGCCTCGACCGCGTAGACCAAGCCGCCGTCCGGACCGCGCACCTTGGTCGCCCCGATGTCCTCCAGATCACGGGACAGGGTTGCCTGGGTAACCTGGACGCCCTCGGCGGCCAGCAGACGCGCGAGCTCGGTCTGTGAACGCACGCCGCGCTGACCGATCAACGCCGCCAGCCGAGCCTGGCGGGCGTGCTTGGTCAACGGCGCGGCACGCGCGGCCTCCGCGCCTGCTTCCGAGGTCATCGCCCGGTGCCCCCCACCGACGATGCGCCCCCCACCGACGATGTGCCCCCCACCCCGGACGCGCTTCCGGCGGTGCCGGTCGGACCGACGCCCTCGGACAGCAGGATCGACAGCAGGGCCTTCTGGGCGTGCAGCCGGTTCTCGGCCTGGTCGAACACGACCGAACGGGGTCCGTCGATCACCGACGTGGTGATCWCGAGCTCCCGATGCGCGGGCAGGCAGTGCATGACGATCACGTCGGGCGAAGCGGCCTCGACGGCCTTCTCGTCGAGGCGGTACGGCTGGAACACCAACGCGCGGCTGTCCGACTCACTCTCCTGACCCATCGACGCCCACACGTCGGTGTAAAGCACGTCTGCCCCGGCGGCGGCCTCCAGCGCGTCGTGCATCACCAGCGCCTCCCCCCCGGTCACCATGCCGATCTCATTGGCGTGCCGCACCACCTGCTCGAACGGCTCATAGCCGGGCGGCGAGGCCACGTGCACCCGCATGCCGGCCGACGCGCCGGCGAGCAGCAGCGAGTGCGCGACGTTGTTGCCGTCGCCCAGGTAGGTCAGGGTCAGCCCGGCCAGGCGGCCCCGCCGCTCCCGGATCGTCTGCAGGTCGGCCAGGGCCTGGCAGGGATGGGCGTGGTCGGACAGCGCATTGATCACCGGAACGGTGGCCGCCGCCGCCAGCCGCTCCAGCCGCTCCTGCGCGAAGGTACGCACGACGATCGCGTCGACGTACCGGCTCAGCACGGCGGCGGTGTCCTCGATGGTCTCCCCCCGGCCAAGCTGCGCGCTCGCCGCGTCGATCACCACCGGGTGGCCGCCGAGCTCAGCGACGCCCACGTCGAACGACAGTCGGGTGCGCGTCGACGGCTTCTCGAACAGCAGCGCCACCGAGCGCCCGGCGAGCGGACGCTCCGTCAGCCGGGTGACGCGGCGGCGTGCCTTGAACCCGTCGGCGAGGTCGAGCAGAGCGGTCTGCTCCGCGGGGGTCAGGTCGGTGTCGAGAAGGAAGTGTCGGACCGTCATGCGCTGACCCTAGAGCCCGGGGCTGACGCGGACTGCGCCGACGCGGACTGCGCCGACGGAACCCGGGCGGCGAGCGCGTCGCCGACGATGCCGGGCAGGGCCGCGACGAAGGCGTCCACCTCGGCGGCGGTGAGGATCAGCGGTGGGGCGAGCCGGATGGCGTCGGGGGCGACGGCGTTCACCAGGTAACCGGCCTCGCGGGCGGCCTTCTCCACCGCCGGCGCGAACGGGCCGTCGAGCTCGATCGCCCGCCACAGCCCCTGTCCCCGGACCCCCGCCACGCCGGGCACGCCCGCCGCCCGGATCGCCGCGGCCAGCCGCTCCCCGAGCCGCGACGCGTGTTCAAGCAGGCCCTCGGCGGCGATCGTGTCGAGCACCGCGAGCGCCGCCGCGCAGACGATCGGGCCGCCGCCGAAGGTGCTGCCATGATCCCCCGGGCGCAACAGCGTCCCCGCCGCGCCGATGCCGACGCAGGCGCCGACGGGCAGGCCACCGCCGAGTCCCTTGGCCAGGGTGATCACGTCGGGCAGCACGCCCTCGGCCTGGTGAGCGAACCACGAGCCGGTCCGGCCGATGCCGCTCTGTACCTCGTCCAGGACCAGCAGCGCGCCGGCGGAGTCACAGACAGCCCGCGCGGCGGCGAGGTAGCCGGTCGGCGGCGGCACGACACCGCCTTCACCGAGGGTCGGTTCCAGGAACACCGCCGCGGTCGCCTCGCTGACGGCGGCGCGCAGGGCCGCGCCGTCTCCATAGGGCACGAACCGGACGCCGGGCAGCAGTGGCTCGAACGGTGCCCGCTTGGCCGGCTGACCGGTAATGGACAGCGCGCCCAGGGTCCGACCGTGGAACGAGCCCTCGGTGGCGATAATCTCCGGACGGCCGGTCCGGCGGGCGATCTTGATTGCTGCCTCGTTGGCCTCCGCCCCCGAGTTGCAGAAAARGACCTTCGCCCCCTCGGGCGGAAGCCCGGGGCTCGGTGCGCCGACCCGCAGCAGCTCGACGAGCCGTTCGGCCAGCAGCACCTGAGGCTCGTTGGCATAGAGGTTCGACACGTGGCCGAGAGCGCCGAGCTGGCCGACGACGGCGTCCCGGACCGCCGGGTGGCAGTGACCGAGCACGCTGACGGCTACCCCGCCGACCAGGTCGAGATATTCGCGGCCGTCATGGTCCCACACCCGGCTGCCGGCCCCCCGGGCCAGGGAGATCGCGGGTCGGCCGTAGGTCGCCATCACGACGGCGTCCCGCCGGGCGATCAGATCGGCGTCCTTAGCGATCTYGGCGTTCACTGGGTTCACTGGGTTCACTGGGTTCTCAGCGATCTCGGCGTTCATGGCGTTCCTCCGGTCGGTTCGCCGGCCGGAACGATCCCGGCCGGGCGCGCGGYGGGTGCGGGGGGCGTACCCGGCTCAGGCGAGGTGCCCGACTCGGCCATGATCAAGGTGCCGATGCCATCGTCGGTGAAGATCTCCAGGAGCACCGCGTGCGGCACCCGTCCGTCGAGCACGTGCGCCTGCGGAACACCGCCACGCACCGCCCGCCGGCAGGCCTCCATCTTGGGAATCATGCCGGCGGTGAGCGAGGGGAGGAGCTGTTCGAGCTCGGTGATGCTCAGCTCACTGATCACCTCGTCGCTCGCCGGCCAGTCCGCGTAGAGGCCCTCGACGTCGGTCAGGACGACGAGCTTCGTAGCCCCGAGCGCGACGGCGAGTTCGGCGGCGGCGGTGTCGGCGTTGACGTTGTAGACCCCGCCGTCGACGCCGCGGGCGACCGACGCGACCACCGGCACCTTCCCRGAGCCGAGCAGGGCGTTGATCGTCTCCGGTCGGACCTCGACGATGTCGCCGACCAGGCCGACGTCGACCTCCCGGCCATCGACGATCGCCGGGCGGCGCCGCGCGGTGAAGAGGTTGGCGTCCTCACCGGACAGCCCGACGGCGAACGGGCCGTGGTCGTTGACGAGCCCCACGACGTCCCGATTGACCTGGCCGAGCAGGACCATCCGCACGACGTCCATGGTCTGTGGGGTGGTGACCCGCAGGCCGCCGACGAACGTTGAGGGGACACCGAGGCGCTCCAGATGCGCGGTGATCTGCGGACCGCCGCCGTGCACGACGACCACCCGCAGCCCCGAGTGGCGCAGGAACACGACGTCGGCGGCGAAGGCCTCGCGCAGCGCCGGCTCCGTCATCGCGTTGCCGCCGTACTTGACGACGATGGTCGCGCCCTGGAACCGCGACAGCCACGGGAGCGCCTCGATGAGGACCTGGGTCTTCGCGAGCGCCGCATGGCCGCGGGCGGTGGCGGCCGGGCCCCGCCCGGTGCCCCCGCCCGGGGCGGCGTCGCCGGTGCTGCCGGTGCTGCCGGTGCTGCCGGTGCTGCCGGTGCTGCCGGTGCTGCCGTGCCCACCGTTCGAAGGCGGCGGCGTCCGGGTCGGGGCGTTCATGTCGAGTACGCCGAGTTCTTGTAGACGTACCCGTCGGTCAGGTCGTTCGTCCAGACGGTGACCTCGGCATCGCCGGCGTGCAGATCGACGCCGATGCGCACCTCACGGCCGGACAGGTCGACGAGGTCGCGGTCCTCGCCGGGGGCCCCGGCCCGGCAGACCCGCACCTCGTTGATGGACACGTCCAGCGCGTCGGGCTCGAAGACGGCCTTCGTGGTGCCGATCGCGGCGAGCACCCGTCCCCAGTTCGGGTCCTTGCCGTACAGAGCGCACTTGAGCAGGTTGTTGCGGGCGACGGCCCGGCCGACCTCCAGCCCGTCGTCCTCGGTCGCGGCTCCGGTCACGGTGATGGCGATGGTCTTCGTCGAACCCTCGGCATCGCCGAGCATCTGYTGGGCGAGGTCGATGCACACCTCGGTGACCAGCCCCGTCAGCTCCGCCTCGGGCAGGCTCACCCCGGCGGCGCCCGAGGCCAGCAGCAGCACGGTGTCGTTGGTGGACAGGCAGCCGTCGGAATCGACCCGCTCGAAGCTGACCCGCGAGGACGCCCGGATCACCCGATCGAGGGTGGCGGCGTCCGCGACGGCGTCGGTGGTGACCACCACGAGCATCGTCGCGAGCGACGGCGCCAGCATCGCCGCGCCCTTACCCATCCCGCCGATGGTGACACCCGGGGTCGTTGACGAGGTGCGGACCGCGGCCTTCGCGACGGTGTCGGTGGTGCGGATCGCCTCCGCAGCCGCGGCGCCGGCGGTGTCGGTGTCAGCGAGGTCCGCCACCGCCTTGGTGGCGCCGGCGAGCAGGTTGTCCATGGGCAGGCGGACGCCGATGAGACCGGTCGAGCAGACCGCGACGTCGCCGGCACCGAGGCCGAGCGCCCCGGCGACGTGCTCGGCCGTGGCATGGGTATCGGCGAATCCGGCCGGACCGGTGCAGGCGTTCGCCCCGCCGGAGTTGAGGATGACGGCGCGCAGCCGGCCGTCGGCGAGGACCTGGCGGGTCCAGAGCACCGGAGCCGCCTGAACCCGGTTGGCGGTGAAGATCCCGGCGGCGGCGTCGGACGGCCCGTCGTTGACGACGAGCGCCACGTCCGGACGGCCGGACGGCTTCAACCCGGCCGCCACTCCGGCGGCGCGGAAGCCCCGTGGGGCGGTAACGCTCAACTCAACCCTCTCCTGTCTCCTGGCCGCGTTGCTGATCGATGTTGCTGATCGATGTTGCTGATCGATGCTCCCGCGTCCTTACCGACCTACCGATCTACCGACCGATCTACCGACCTACCGATCTACCGGGCCGAAAACGGTCAGGGGGCGATGCCCTGAGCGGTCAGCCCGGCGGTCTCGGGCAGGCCGAGCATCAGGTTGGCGCACTGCAGCGCCTGGCCGGCCGCGCCCTTGCCGAGGTTGTCGATCGCGGTGACGACGATCGCCCGGCCGGTCTCCGGGTCGAAGGTCCCTTGCACATGAACGGCGTTCCCGCCGAGCGTCGCCGCGGTGTGCGGCCAGCGCCCCGGCGGCAGCAMCCGGACGAACGGCTCCCCCGCGTAGGCGGCCCGCAGCGTCTCGTACACGGCGTCCGCGTCGGTGCCCGGGGTGGCCCGGCCGGTGCTGGTCGCGAGGATGCCGCGGGGAAGCGGGGCGAGCACCGGGGTGAAGGACACCGTCACGGTCATACCGGCGGCCCGGGAGAGGGTCTGCGTGATCTCGGGTCTGTGCTGGTGGGTGCCCACCTTGTAGGCGGTCAGGTCACCCATCACCTCGCTGCCGAGCAGGTTCACCGTGGCCGAGCGCCCCGCGCCGGACGTGCCGCTCGCCGCGACAACGACCAGGTCGGCGGGCTCCACGAGGCCGCCGACCAGCAGCGGCACGAGCCCGAGAGAGGTCGCCGTGGGATAGCAGCCCGGAATCGCCACTCGCCGGCTCGCGGCGATCTCCGCCCGTGCCCAGGGGAGCTCGGGCAGGCCGTAGGTCCAGGTCCCGGCGTGCTCCCCCCCGTAGGCGCGCCGCCACGCCTCCGGGTCGACGAGCCGATGATCGGCACCCAGATCGGCGACCCGCACGGTGTCGGGCAGGGTGGCCGCCACCGCGGCCGACTGACCGTGCGGCAGCGCCAGGAAAACGATGTCCGCGTCGGTCCCGGCCAGCGCGGCCGCGTCCGTGAACACCCGGCCCTCCAGGTCGGGCAGGTGGGGATGCACCTCCGTCACCGGCAGGCCGGCGGACGCGTTCGCGGCCAGCGCACCGATCTTGATTTCGGGATGGGCGAGGAGCAGGCGCAGCAGCTCTCCGCCGCCGTACCCACTCGCCCCCGCAACTGCTACCGTCACACCCATGATTGCAATTTTATACACGCCAACTCATGATCATGCAATGATGCTGGCGTAACCCGTCTCGGCCTCAGGCGCGCAGGGACGCGCCGGTAAGCTCCGCCGCCCGGGCGACCGCCGCGTCCCGCACCGCGTTCGCCTCGGCGGCCGTCAGCGTCCGGTCCCCGGCGCGCAGCCGCAGGCCGAAGGCCAGCGAGCGCTGACCGACCCCGACCTGGGCGCCCTCGAAGACGTCGAAGAGGGTCAGGGACTCCAGCAGGTCACCGGCTCCGGCCCGCAGTGCCGCCGTCACATCGGCGACCGGCACCTCGATCGGCACGACGAGCGCCACATCCCGGTCGGCGGGCGGATAGGTGGAGATCGTCGGCGCGATCATCGGCGGCGCCGCCGACGCGACCTCGATCAGGGCATCGAGGTCCAGTTCCATCGCGCCGGCCCGAGGCGGAAGCCCGACGTCGCTGAGCACCCGGGGGTGCAGCTCACCCGCGTGGCCCACGACCCGGCCGTCGATCGAGAGCTCCGCGAGGCGGCCCGGGTGCCAGGGCATGACATTGCCGGCTCTGACCGTGAGGGTCACGCCCACCGCCTCGGCGACCACGTGCGCGGCGTCCACCGCGTCCGCCCAGTCCGCGTCCCGGGCCGGCGTGGACCAGCCACCTGGCTCACGGCGCCCGGTGAGGAGCGCGGCGACGTGGCGGGGCTGGCCGGGCAGGGTCGAGTCCAGAGCGGCGATCTCCGCGGCGGAGGGCCGACGATCCACCGGCGGGGTGACGACGTCCGTCGGGATCCGTTCGCGTTCCCGGAACACCAGACCGCTCTCGAACAGGGCGAGATCGCGCTGCCCCCGGCCGATGTTGCGCACGGCCGCCGCGATCAGTCCGGGTAGCAGGGTCGTCCGCAGGTAGCCGGCGTCCTCGGCGATCGGGTTCGCGATCCGGACCGCCGCACGCCGCGGGTCGGCCGCGGCCAGGCTGAGCGCGTCGGCGGCGTCCTCGGGTACGAACGGCAGGGTAAGCACCTCGGCGAACCCCGCATGGGCCAGCGCCCGGCCCACCGCGCGGTGCATCCGCTGCGCGGCGGTGAGCCCGCGCCCCGCGGGCAGCGACGGCAGGGTCACCGGGATGGTGTCGTACCCCTCCAGCCGCATGATCTCCTCGACGAGATCGGCGGGCCGGGTCAGGTCGGGACGCCAGGACGGCGGCGTCGCGATCAGAACACCGGGCAGGTCCTCGGTCGCCGACCCGTCAGCCACCGCGCAGCCGACGTCGACGAGCCGGCGCCGCACCACCTCGGCGGGGTAGGGCCGGCCGGCGAGGCGTTCCGGTTCCGTCAGCGGCAGGGTCACCGGCGCCGGGGCGGGGCGGTGGTCCAGGTCGGTCACGCCGGGCTCGGGACGGGCGGCGGCGAGCTCGGCGAGYAGGTCGACGGCCAGCGCCGCGGCGACCGGCGCGAGTGCCGGGTCGACGCCGCGTTCGAAACGCCGCGACGCCTCCGAGGACAGCCGGTGCCGGCGGGCGGTGCGGGCCACCGTGATCGGGTCGAAGTGCGCAGCCTCGAGGACGATGTCGGTGGTCGTCGCGGACACCTCCGTGCTGGCCCCGCCCATCACCCCGGCGAGCGCGATCGGACCGGTGTCGTCGGCGATGACCAGATCCTCGGGGTCGAGAGTGCGGTCGACCCCGTCGAGGGTGCGCAGCGTCTCTCCGGCGACGGCCCGGCGCACAATGATCGCGCCGGCCAGCTTCGCCCGGTCGAAGGCGTGCAACGGCTGGCCGAGGCCCAGCAGCACGGCGTTGGTGACGTCGACCGGCACCGAGATTGACCGCATCCCGGACAGCGACAGCCGCCGCTGCCACCCCAGCGGGGTGGTGGCCCGCGAGTCGACCCCGGTCACCACCCGGGCGACGTAGCGGTCACACGCCGCGGTGTCCTCGACGACGACCGGATAGGCCTCCCTGGCGGGCCCCGGGACGGCTGCCGGGTCCGCCGGCGCGCCCGGGTCCGTGAACGGCAGCGCGAAGGCGGTCGCCGCCTCCCGGGCGATCCCCCGCACCGACAGACCGTAGCCCCGGTCCGGGGTGACCGCGATGTCAAGCACCTCGTCGGCGAGATCGAGCAGCTCGGCGACGTCGGCGCCGATCGGCGCCCGCGGCGCGAGCACCAGGATGCCGTCGGACTCCTCGCCGAGGCCCAGTTCCCGGGCCGAGCAGATCATCCCCTCGCTGACATGGCCGTAGGTCCTCCGCGCGGTGATCTCGAACCCGCCGGGCAGCACGGCGCCGGGCAGCGCGACCGCCACCCRGTCGCCGACGRYGAAGTTGTGCGCCCCGCAGATGACGCCGCGCACGCCCTCGCCCCTGGATCCGGCGCTCTCGGCTCCGGCATCCTCGGCTCCGGCGCTCTCGGCGACCCGGACCTGGCACCAGCGGACGGCCTTCTTCTTCGTCTCGACGATCTCGAAGTCGACGATCTCCCCGACGACCACGCCGGAGAACTCGCCCCCGACGCTACGCAGTCCCTCGACCTCGAAACCGGCCCGGATCAACGCGTCGGCGACGGCCCGCGTGGGCGGCAGCCCCGCCACATACTCCCGCAGCCAGGACATCACGATCAGCATGGGTCAGTCCTCGATTCCGAACGGCAGGCTGAACCGGACGTCACCGTCGACGAAATCGCGGATCTCCCGGATGCCATGGCGGACCATCGCGGCCCGTTCCAGCCCCATCCCGAACGCGAAACCGCTGTACCGGGTCGGGTCGACCCCCGCGGCCCGCAGGACGTGCGGGTCGACCATGCCGCAGCCGCCGGCCTCGATCCAGCCCTCGTCCGAACAGACCCGACAGGGCTGGYGGGCCGCCTCCCCGCGGCAGGCGAAGCACTGCACGTCCAGTTCCGCGGACGGCTCGGTGAACGGGAAGAACGACGGGCGCAGCCGSGYCGACAGGCCCGCCCCGAACAACGCCTGGGCGAAGACCTCCAGGGTGCCGCGCAGGTCCGCCATGGTGATGCCCCTGTCCACGGCCAGACCTTCGAGCTGGCCGAAGACCGGCGAGTGCGTCGCATCGATGGTGTCGTTGCGGTATGTCCGCCCCGGGCACACGACGTACACGGGCAGCGGGCGGTTCAGCAGGGAGCGGATCTGCACCGGGGAGGTGTGGGTACGCAGCACCCGGCCCGCCCCGGTCGGCGCGACGTAGAGCGTGTCGTGCTCGCTGCGGGCCGGGTGATCGGGCGCCATGTTCAGGGCCTCGAAGTTGAACCAGTCGTGTTCGACCTCGGGTCCCTCGGCGACCTCGTAGCCCATCGCCACGAACACGTCGGCAAGCCGGTCGGACAGGGCGGTCAGCGGGTGGCGGGCACCACGGCGGCGGCGGTCGACGGGCAGGGTCACGTCGACCCGTTCCTCGCGCAGCACCCGGGCGTCGCGTTCGGCGGTGAGTTCGGCCAGCCGGGCGTCGTAGGCGGCCTGTACGGCCGTGCGGGCGGCGTTGTGCCGGCGACCGGCGTCGGCACGCTCCGCACGGGGCAGGGCACCGAGCTCCCGGCGGGCCAGCACCAGCGGTGCGGAGGCACCCTGGATGTGGGCGGTACGGACGGCTGCCAGCGCGTCGAGATCGGCGGCGGCGCGGATCGACTCCCGCGCCGCGTTGACGGCCGCGTCGAGCTGATCGGGGTCGAGGGCGTGGACCCGGGACGGGTCGACAGTCTCTCCAGGGGCGGGCACGATGCTCATCCTCGTCATCGGGTGAAAAGCAGGGTCATCCCGGCGGGAAGCCGGGGTCGTCCGGCCTGCGGCGGGGTTCGTCCGGTCCTGGGGTGTCCGGTCCTGGGGCGGCGGCGCGCGCCTGGCCGCCCGGGGCGCCCACCGGTCGGTTCGCGGTGCTCGGCGTCAGCCGAACACCGGGCCACCGGCGGGCACGAAAAATCGGAACTCGGCGCCGCCACCCGGGGCCCGGCCGACCGAGATGGTGCCGCCGTGCGCCTCGATCAGCGCCTTGGCGATGTAGAGCCCGAGGCCGGTGCCGTTCCCGCGGCTGGCGCCCCGCCAGAACTTCGTGAACACGCGCGCGGCGTTCGATTCGGACACGCCTTCACCCTCGTCGGCCACGCTTACCTCCGTGCCGCTGTCCCTGCCACGCAGCAGTACCGTCACAGTACCCGCACCATGCCGCAGGGCGTTGTCGACGAGGTTGTGCAGTACCTGTTCAATCTTGTCCGGATCGACCCACATCTCGGGCAGTTCGCCCTCCTCGCGGATGAAGAACCGGTCGGCGCCCGCCGCGCCCGAGGCCACCTTGCCGTCCACCACCGAACGCACCCGGGCGGGCAGGTCGACGATCTGCTTGCGGACCTGGATGCGTCCGGAGTCGATCCGAGAGACGTCCAGCACCTCGGTGAGCAGGCGCGTGACCCGGTCGGCGTCGGTGTTGACCGTGTTCAGCATGAGCTTCTTCTGCTCGTCGGTGAACCGGTCCCACTTGGCGAGCAGCGTCGCGGTGAATCCCTTCACACTGGTCAGCGGCGAGCGCAGCTCGTGCGCCACGGTCGCGACCAGGTCCGCCCGGTTGCGTTCCAGCCGCTCGCGGCTGAGGGTGTCGCGCAGGGACAGCGACACCCGCACCARCCGACCGGCGACCCGGTTGAACCGCACCGTGACGTGGAAGTCACGGTCGTGGACTGGACCCGCGTAGGTCAGGCGCCGCTCCGGCTGCCCGGTGACCCGCGGCAGGTTCCGGCTGGCTGTAGAGCACTCCCACCAGTCGTTGCCCCGCTCGTCCAGCAACGGGAGGACCTCGGTCAGATGCCGGCCGATCGCGGACGGTCCATCCACCCCGGTGAGCTTCGCCGCCGCCCGGTTGAACACCTCGACGACGCCGGCGGCGTCGGTCACGATCACCGAATCCGGTAGCAGGTCGAAGGCGGCGGCAGGCAGTGGGCCGTCCTGCGCGGCCGACACGGCTGAATCGGTGGCATCGGGCGCGCAGCCGGGGCCGGAGGGCGGCACCTGCCCGGATGGCGACGTGACAATGTTCATCACCGTCGACCACCTCCTCCGGTGCCGTCAGTACCGGACCTGCCCGTTCTCTGCGCCCGCGCCGACGCGTAAAGGCACAGGGCGGACGCAACCGCAAGATTCAGGGACTCGGCCTGACCGTACACCGGTACCCGCAGAACCGCGTCCGCGGCGGCCAGAGTAGCCGAAGCCAGCCCATGTGCCTCGTTACCGAACAGCCACGCCGTCGGCCCGTCGAGCTCACCGGCCGCGACGGCGGTGTCAATGTCGCGATCCGCGGCTCCGGACGTCGCCACGATGCGGCAACCCCGGGCCCGCAGCCGGTCCAGCACCCCGGCCAAGGCTGGTTCCACGATCACCGGGAGGTGAAAGTGGCTGCCGGCCGAGGAGCGCACGCACTTGCCCCCGAAGGGGTCGACACCGCTCCCGGTGAAGACGACGGCGTCCGCTCCGGCCGCGTCCGCGCTGCGGATCACCGTGCCGGCGTTACCCGGATCGCCCGCGCCGATGCACACCGCGACCAGCCGGGGGGCGTGCAGGTCGGCGAGCCGATGAGCGGGCAGGGCCGCGACCGCGACGAGGCCCTGGGGGGTCACCGTCTCCGACAGCGACGCCACGGCCTCGTCCGTCACGACCCGGACCGGCACCCGGACCGCCCTCAGCAACTCCTCGTGCCGGGGAGTCGCAGAGACTCCGACGAACACCTCAAGCAGCTCGCCGACGGCCAATGCCGCGCCCACCGCCTGCACCCCCTCGACCAGGAACCTGCCCTGCTCGCGCCGGGCCGCGGGCCGCTTGAGGCGACGCGCGGCGCCGACCCGCCCGGAGCGCGCTCCGGCGATCGGCGCCGGCCCCGGCGAAGGGGCGTCCGGCGAAGGGGCGTCGGTCGTGGAGGACACGCGGGAGGCGGGCACGGGCCGACGTCGCGACGGGCTCAGGCGGCGGTGGGCTCCGGCGCCGCCGCCAGCGCGGCCCGTGCCACCTCGACCAGGGCGGTGAACGCGACCGCGTCGTTGACCGCGAGGTCGGCCAGGATCTTGCGGTCGACTTCGACGCCGGACAGCTTCAGACCCTGCACGAAGCGGTTGTAGGTCAGACCGTTCGCCCGCGCCGCCGCGTTGATCCGAGTGATCCACAGCTGCCGGAAGTCGCCCTTGCGCGCGCGGCGGTCCCGGTAGGAGTAGGTCATCGAGTGGAGCATCTGCTCCTTGGCCTTGCGGTAGAGCCGCGAGCGCTGGCCCCGGTAGCCGCTGGCCTGCTCGAGGACCGTACGGCGCTTCTTCTGGGCGTTGACCGCCCGCTTCACGCGTGCCATGAGGGCACCTGTCTCCTTCGTTCGGGTGCGTCCGGCGGCCCGGGCCGGAGTCGGCCGCCAACGGCGGGCCGACCGCGACCGGCGGGCCCGCCGCAGTCGGGGCCGGAGTCGTCAGCGGGCCACGGTCAGCGGGCGAGCAGGCGCTTGACGCGTCGGTTGTCCGCCTTCGTCAACGGCACCACGCCATCCAGTCTGCGGGTGAGGCGGCTGGTCTTGTGCTCCAGGTAGTGGCGGCGGTTGGCCCGCTGGCGCAGCACCTTGCCGGAGCCGGTGACCCGGAACCGCTTGCTCGCACCGCTGTGGGACTTCTGTTTGGGCATGTTGACATCCTGACGGGTTACGTGGGTGATCGAACAACCGGCGTGGCGAGATCCGGAACCGGTGGCGGCGCCACCGCGCGGACTGCCCGCCCTCGAGTCAGACGTGGCCGGCCGGTTCCGGCACCCGCTGCGGCTTCGAGCCCTTGTGCGGGGCCATGACCATGGTCATGTTCCGGCCGTCCTGCTTGGGCTGAGCCTCGACATAACCAAGGTCGGCCACGTCGGCGGACAGCCGTTGGAGCAGGCGGATGCCGAGCTCGGGCCGGGACTGCTCCCGACCGCGGAACATGATCGTAATCTTGACCTTGTCGCCGGCCCGCAGGAAACGCACGACGTGACCCTTCTTGGTCTCGTAGTCGTGCGGATCGATCTTCGGCCGCAGCTTCATTTCCTTGATGACGGTCTGGACCTGGTTCTTCCGAGCCTCCCGACGCTTCTGGTCGGACTCGTACTTGAACTTTCCGTAGTCCATCAGCTTGCAGACCGGGGGACGAGCGGTCGGCGCGACCTCGACGARGTCGAGATCGACCTCCTGCGCCATACGCATGGCCTCACCGATCGAGACGATGCCGATCTGCTCACCCTCCGCGCCGACGAGGCGAACCTCGGGGACGCGAATCCGGTCGTTGATACGGGACTCTGTGCTGATGTGTTTCCTCCGTTGCTCGACGCGCGGGCATGACCTCACCGCAGCGGAGCACCGAGCCTGGTACACCAGGCTCCCGGCCGACGACCGCGGAAACGGCTCGGCCGACCGGCGACCCGGCCACCGCGGCCCCCAGCCGGAACTCCGGCCTGAGGACCTGCTGACGTCCCGGGGTGGCGACATCAGTGCTGACATCGGGTGGAGGGCRAACCCCCGCTTGGTCCTGCCGATCAGGCTCCGCGCCGTGCCCTGGCTGCCTGGAAACGGCAACGCCAGCGGACGGAACAAAACCAGCCGGCAGGCGGTCTGCGGCCCAGCGTAGCACCAGACCGGGCGACACGACGATCACATCATCGTCCGGGCGCTCCGAAAGGGCCGGCGGCGCTCACCTCGCGAACCGCACCGGCCATCGGCGCGTCGGGCGCAGGCCCCGCCCCAGATGGCGGCGCACCGCCTCGGCCTCCCGCGCGCTCACGAGCAGCACGGCCGGGCCCGAGGCCCGCTCCTGCTCCCGCGCCGGGGCCGGGGCCGGGGCCGGATCGGTGGCGAGCAGCCGGGACAACCGCCGGGCAAGCAACTCCCCGGACCGCGCGTCCGCATCTCCGCCCTGACGTACCGCGACGGCGAGCACCGGGCGTGGGGCGCCGGCACCCGGGAGGAGCAGTTCCGCCGGCCACACCTCGACCCGCTCAGTCACGGTCCGCAACGCCTCCCGAACCCGCCGCCGGGATAACGGACCATCCGGATCGGACGGACGGCGCAGGGCGGTCACCCTCAGCTTGTCGAGGTCCGCGGCTTCGGTCACGCGCGGCGTGTCGAGGGTTCCGGACGGCGCGTCGGAGCCGGATCCGCCGGGCACCGGCGCGGGACCGCCCGGGCCGACGTCCAGACTGGCCGAGCGCGGACCGGCCACGTCGATCACCACCGCTCCGAGCCCCAGCCGGACCGCCTCCGTGCAGGCGTCCACCGCGGCGACCGGAACCGGCCGGGCCGAGGAGCGCCAGGCGGTGAGCGCGCTGACGCTGGAGAAGATCGGTAGCGCGGTCGCGCCGGACGGGGTGCGCAGGGTCGTCAGCGCCATCTCGCTGGTCTTGTCCGCACCGGTGACGGCGTCGGCGGCGGTGAGCCGAGCCTCGACTCCGACGAAGACCCGGGCCTGGCGCAGCGCGGCGGTCAGAACGGCGGGGTCGACCGGGTTGGCGGCGAGCGCTCGGGTGAGCGACTCGTCGGCGCGGCCGTCATCGCCCTGACCAGACGGAGTCAGCAGATCGCGTGCCATTCTCGCCAGCCTAGGGCCCAGGCGGCGCGGCGGGCCGGTACCGGATCGGGTCCGTGGCGTTCACCATGGCCCGGACGGGCCCGGGCCATGGTTGAGGGCCCCGACCGGGGGCTGCGATGGCGGGCCGGGCCAGCACGGTGGCCGGTTGCGACCCGGGAAGCGGGGCGGTGGCGACCGCCCCGGCGAGACGCTGGAAGGCAAACCTGGTCCGGCGACGCAGGCGGTACCAGCTGATCGGACGGCTGTCGGCGAGCGCCGCGTCGAACGGCACCRGCACCGTCATGTAGGCCCGGTCCTCGAGATGTTCGAGACGCAGCCGCGCCCCGCGGCTCAACCGGGAGGGATACGTCTCGACGACGGCCACGATGACGGTGGCAGCGAGATCTGGCCGACCGGCCGCGGTCAACGCGCTCAACGCGTCGTCCGCACCGGCGATCTCCGTCTCGCCGGCCCGGATCGTCAACACGACGAGGTCCGCCCGCGCCAGCAGGGTGGYCGGCACCGGCTGGCTCCACCCCGGTGGGGCGTCCGCGACGACGACCGGATACCAGTGTCCGAGCAGGTCGAGTGCCCACGCCAGCTCCTCGGGAAGCAACCCCGGCCCGGTAAGATCACGCAGTCCGGCCAGCACCTCCAGGCCACCGGAGCCGTCGGAGGCGACAAACCGGCGCACGTCCTCCAACGAGGACACCGGTGGCCGCGCCGTGGCCAGCTCCCGCAACCCCACGCCCGGTGACATGAGGCCGACCCGGTGCGCAAGCAGCCCGGACTGGTCCGGGGATGCGTCCACGGCCATCACCCGATGACCGTGGTGCTCCGCGATCGCCAGTCCCAGACCCGCGGCGACCGTCGTCCGGCCGCCTCCGCCACCGAATCCCCCAACCAGCACCCGCCGCCCACCGGCCCGCGCCCGCGCGACCGACGAACCGCCCGTTCCCGCGACGGCCGGGACCACCGCCCGACCACCGGACGGCGTCACCGCGGCCACCGCCGCCCGGACGGGCAGGGAAGGGGCCAAGCCGGACCGCCGCGCCGGCAGGTTCGCGGGGACCGGGATGGACCAGGCTGGCTCCAGACCAGGCGTTTCGACCGCCTGTCGGCCGACCGTGGGTCCGCCCAAGGAGTCGGCGTCGGGCCACGCCTCCGGCACCGGCCAACCCGGGTCAGCCGCCGCGGACGGGGGAAGCCGCCCGGATACGGGCCCGGCACCGGGCGAGCCGTCGGGGGGCGGCGCGGTGGCGGCCCGGGAAACGGGGACGACCGGCGTTCCATCCGGGAGGTTCACCGGCTGCCCGGCCGCGGGGACCAGCACCGCGATGTTCTCCCAGGTCTCCCCGGGCGGCGGGACGGCCGGGAGCGGTGGGGAAACCGCCGGGGGCGGCGGCGCACCGGGCGGTGGATCCGGTGGCGTCGGGTACGGGTCCACCGGGTACGGATCCGGACCGGTCGGGTCCGGGTCCGGCGGCCCGGCCGCCGACGTCGCGGCGGCGAGGTCGGGCGTCCACCCCGCTCCGCCGGACACGGTGAGCGAGGCACCGGGCCAGGCGGAGCTCGGGCCGGGCGGCGCGGTCAATGGAAGGCCCACGGGGGGCGCGCTCCGGCCCGGCGGGAGCAGTGGCGCGGGCGGCGGGAGCAGTGGCGCGGGCGGCGGGGCCGGTGGCACGGGGGTGGGCGGCGGGGCTGCCGTGCTCCCGCGCCCCCCGGAGGGGCCCCCTGTCCGACCGGTAGCGGGCTCCGAACGGGTCCCGCCCGGACGTGATCGGGCGGGACGACGGGTAACCAGCGCGTTATGGGGCGCCTGAGGCTCGGTCAGTCGTAGGCCAAGCAGCGAGATGGGGCGCGCGTCCCCGCCACCACCCGGTTCGGTCGCGTCGGGATCCCGCCGGCCGGGGCCGGCCGCGACCCGTTCCCCGGCCTCCGGATTCCCCCCGACCGGGCCGGTCGACGCCGACGCCTCGTCACCGTTCCAACTCCCACCGTGACTTACCATCCGCGCCACCCCCGCCCCCATGTGTGCCGGCCGACGGGACCTCCGCCGATCCCACCGCGAAGTATGACGCCAGAGCGCAAGGGCACCGATACGACGTGAGACCACAGTCTCGTGTAACCGGCCGTCCCGACAAGAGCACCGGACTGATCGGGACAGCCGGAATCAGAGCCACGAGCAGCGAACACACGACCGGCACACCCGATCCACTTCGAATCGCCATGTGACGGCAACACCATACCGAGAGCATGTCACGCGGACGGATCGGCCTCGCACCGTGTGTGTGAACTCCTGATGCGGAACGTTTCGGTCGGTGACGGCGTGGGAGCTCAGCCGGCGAGTTCCAGATCGCGCAGCACCGCGGCGGTGTCCAGCGCGGCCAGGGTCGCCTCCCGGCCCTTGTCCTCGCTGGACCCGGGCAGCCCGGCGCGGTCCCGGGCCTGCTCGACGGTGTCGCAGGTGAGCACGCCGAAGCCGACGGGGACGCGGGCGTCGAGGGTGACGCGGGCGAGCCCCGCGGTGACGAACTGACAGACGTAGTCGAAGTGGGGGGTGCCGCCCCGGATGACGACACCGAGGGCGACGACGGCGTCATGCCGCGCAGCCAACGCGGCGGCGATCACGGGAAGCTCGACCGCACCGGAGACCCGCACGACGGCGGGTGCCGCCGCGAGGCCCGCGTCCTTCGCGGCGCGCAGCGCGCCAGCGAGCAGCGCATCGGTGATCTCGGCGTGCCACCGGGTGGCGACCACCGCCAACCGCATGCCCGCGACGGGCGGAAGCACCTCCGCGGGAGCCCCGAGGCCGCTCACAGACCCTCCCCCTCGGCACAGTCGACCCCGGCGGACGTACCCGGGCCCGCGACGGCCGTGCAGCCGGAGGTGACGGGTACCCTCGGCGCCCTCGGCGCCCCCGGGATCCAGCGCGAGCCGGCCGGCTCGTCCTCGCCCACGGCCCTAGGCAGATCGGACAGGCCGGGTGGACCCGGAAGGCCGGGCGGACCCGGAAGGCCGGGCGGACCGGGAATGCTGGGCAGACCGGGAATGCTGGGCAGACCGGGAATGACGTGTCCCATCCGGTCCCGCTTGGTGGTCAGGTAGCGCAGGTTCTCCGGCGTCTGGGTGACCGGCATCCCGATGAGTTCGACGATGCGCAGGCCGTAGCCCTCCAGCCCGRCCCGCTTCGTCGGATTGTTGGACAGCAGCCGGATGCCGCGCACGCCGAGGTCGACCAGGATCTGGGCCCCGGTGCCGTAGTCACGGGCGTCGGCCGGCAGACCCAGCGCGAGGTTGGCGTCGACGGTGTCGTGGCCGGCGTCCTGCAGCTGGTAGGCCCGCAGCTTGTGCATCAGGCCGATGCCCCGGCCCTCGTGGCCCCGCATGTAGAGCACCACTCCGCGTCCCTCGGTCGCGATTATGCGCAGTGCCGCGTCGAGCTGGGTTCCGCAGTCGCAGCGCCGGGAGCCGAAGACGTCCCCGGTGAGGCATTCGCTGTGCACCCGGACCAGCACGTCCGCGCCGTCACCGAGCTCGCCGCGGATCAGCGCGATGTGTTCGACGCCGTCGAGGATGTTGCGGAACCCGACCGCCCGGAACGCCCCGTAACGCGTCGGAAGCGACGCCTCCGCGACCCGCACCACCTGCTTCTCGGTCCGCCGACGGTAAGCGATGAGATCGGCGATGGAGATCAGCAGCAGCCCGTGCTCGCRGGCGAACTCGGCGAGCCGGGGAAGCCGGGYCATCGTCCCGTCGTCGTTCACGATCTCGCAGATCGCACCGGCCGGCCGCAGCCCGGCGAGCCGGGCCAGGTCGACCGCGGCCTCGGTGTGGCCGGGGCGGCGCAGCACCCCGCCGTCCTTGGCCCGCAGCGGGAAGATGTGGCCCGGCCGGCTCAGGTCGCCGGGCGTGGTCCGCGGGTCGGCCAGCAACCGGATGGTGCGGGCCCGGTCGGCGGCGGAGATCCCGGTGGAGACGCCGTCGCGGGCGTCCACGGTGATGGTGAACGCGGTGCCCATCCGCTCCGTGTTGTGCGGGACCATCTGGTCCAGTTCGAGCCGGTCGGTGTCGGCGGCGTCCATCGGCACGCAGATCACACCGGAGGTGTACCGCGTCATGAACGCGACCAGCTCGGGTGTCGCGGCCTCCGCCGCGAAGATCAGATCACCCTCGTTCTCCCGGTCGGCGTCGTCGACGACGACGAGCGGGCGGCCGGCGGCGATCTCGGCGAGCGCGTCCTCGATGGCGGCGAACCGCACGTCGGCGTAGCCGGCGGGAAGGGCACCGGCGGGAAGGGTGGCCGTCGAGGAGGCGCCGGCCGCGGATGTCGTCATCGGTGTCGTCCGTTCGGTTCGATGGGGCCGGCATGCAGCTTCTCGACGTACTTGGCCAGCACGTCGACCTCGATGTTGACCAGGGAACCCGGCGCACGGCGACCCAGCGTGGTCAGTTCGAGCGTGGTGGGGATCAGGCTGACCRTGAAGGTGGCCGGTGAGTCGCCACCGGCCGGCGAGATGTCGACGACGGTCAGGCTCACCCCGTCCACCGTCACCGAGCCCTTCGCCACGAGGTAGCGGTCGAGCCCCTCGGGGAGCGCGACGCGCACGAACTCCCAGCCCTCACCGGGCTGCCGGTCGAGGACCGTGCCGACGCCGTCGAYGTGCCCCTGGACCAGGTGGCCTCCCAGCCGGTCCGCCAGCCGGACGGGACGTTCGAGATTCACCCGGTCACCGACGGCGAGCTTCCCAAGAGAGGAACGCACCAGCGTCTCTCGCATCACGTCAGCAGTGAACGCCGACGGGCCGTCCGTTGTGCCGGGTGGGCCGGGTGGKCCGCCGGCCGTACCGGTCTCGGCGCCCCCGTCGAGCCCCGGGCGGGCGAAGGAAGTCACCGTGAGACAGACACCGTTGACGGCGATGGACGCGCCGTGACTCACATCACCCAGAACCGTCTGACAGGCGATGGTGAGTGCCGCCGACTCCGACCGCRCATCCACCGCGGTCACCACGCCAAGTTCTTCAACGATGCCGGTAAACATCCGACCCGTGCCCCTCGCTCCCGGGCACCCRCACCCTGGGCGAGGAAAAACCACGCGGGACCACGCCGGCACGCTCACGCCGACACGCGCCCGCGAGCGGTCAACGACCACCGCGGGCACTCGGCCCGCGCGCGTCCTCCCATCCGGACTTTCACCGTCGGTCCCGGAATTCCACCGGGTCAGCCGTCCCAGTACCTGCGGACGGGTCGCGGACTGTCACCGCCGGTTCGGAATTTCACCGACCCCGGAGCGCGCGTGCTGCTGGTTGTACTGCCTCAAGTCTGGCATATGAAGCCGCCGGACGCCGGTGAAGCCACCGGACGCGGTCACGCCGGCCCGACCGCCGAGCGTGGCGCGGGCGGGGACAGCCGGGGCRCCGCCCGCAGCGCCTGCTCACGCAGCCGCTCGACGGCCTGGCCCGGATCGGCCGCCCCGAAGACGGCCGTGCCGGCGACGAACACGTCCACACCCGCCACCGCGGCCCGCTCGATCGTCCCGGCGTTGACCCCGCCGTCGATCTGCAGCCACAGGTCCAGCCCACGGGCGTCGAGCAGGCGCCGGGCGGCCTCGATCTTCGGCAACACCTCGGTCATGAACGTCTGACCGCCGAAACCCGGCTCGATGGTCATCAGCAGCAGCAGGTCGAACCGGTGCAGGTCGTCGAGATAGTGCTCGACCGGGGTGTTCGGCTTCACAGC
This sequence comes from Frankia sp. CgMI4, assembly GCF_001756285.1. Taxonomy (NCBI): domain Bacteria; kingdom Bacillati; phylum Actinomycetota; class Actinomycetes; order Frankiales; family Frankiaceae; genus Frankia; species Frankia sp. CgMI4. Next base: position 34,526 of record NZ_MAQZ01000072.1, on the reverse strand, counting down.
GAGGCCGGTGCGGGCCCCGGCCGCCCGGATCGCCCTGGTGGTGCGGGGCAGGTCGGACACGGCCTCGGCGTGAATGGTGACGTTCGCCGCGCCGCGCTCGGCGTACCCGGCCGCCCAGCGGTCGGGATCGTCGATCATGAGATGGCAGTCAAGCGGAGTATCCGTCACCGCGCGCAGGGCCGTCACCGTGTCCGGCGCGAACGCCAGGTTCGGGACGAAGTGGTAGTCCATCACGTCGACGTGCAGCCAGTCGGCCTGCCCCTCGACCGCCAGGGCCGCGTCGGCGATCCGGCCGAAGTCGGCGGCGAGCAGGCTGGGGTAGATCTGCGCGGTGGCCATTTCGCGAGGGTATCGGCTCCCGGGTCCGACGCCTCAGCTGTCGACCCGGCGCAGCAGGGCGACGAACATCGCATCCGTGCCATGGAGATGCGGCCAGAGCTGGACGAACGGGCCGTCACCGAGCCGGTCGACCTCCGGCAGGGTCAGGCGGGCATCGAGGATGGAGGTGTCGGCGCGTTGTCCGGCCACGCCACGCACCACCTCGACGGTCTCGGCCGGGTGCGGGGAACAGGTCGCGTACGCCACCACCCCGCCCGGGCGGACCAGGTCGAGCGCGGCGACGAGCAGCGCACGCTGGAGCGGGACGAGCGCGGCCACATCGGCCGAGGTCCGCCGCCACCGGGCCTCCGGCCGGCGCCGCAGTGCTCCGAGGCCGGTGCAGGGGACGTCGACCAGCACCCGGTCGGCTCCATCGGGCCGCAGCGGCACCGCCCGGCCGTCGGCGCGCACCGTCCAGGCCCGCGCCGCGTCGCCCAGGGACCGGGCCACCATGGCCGCCCGGGTCGCCCGGGGCTCGACCGCGATCAGGGCCGGCCTGTCCGGTGGACCCGGCCTGTCCGGCAGACCCGGCCCGTCCGATGGGGCGGAGCCGCCGAGCAGCGCGGCGAGCAGGGCCGCCTTCCCGCCGGGGCCCGCGCACAGGTCGACGGTCAGCCCGAGGTCACGGCCCACCGTCGCCGCGCGGGCCAGGGCCAGGGTGACGAGCTGGCTGCCCTCGTCCTGCACGGCGGCCGCGCCCGCGGCCACGGCGGGCAACCCCGCCGGGTCCCCGCCGTCGAGGCGTACCGCATACGGCGAGTAGGGGCCGACTCGGGCGGTCAGACCTGCCTGCGCGGCCTCGGCGAGCAGCCGGTCACGGTCGACCCGGCCCGGACGGGCGACCAGGTGTACCGCGGGTCGGACGTCGTCTGCCTCCAGCGCGGCGCGGGTCGCCGTGAGGTCGCCGGCCAGGGCCTCCGCGACGACCTCGACGATCCAGCGGGGATGCGTCGTCACGACCGCCAGGTGACCGACAGGGTCGACGTCGAACCGCGGTGCGGACAGCATCGTGGCGAGATCGCCGCCGGTCTCGGCCACCCGGGCGGCCACCCGACGCAGCACGGCGTTCGCGAAGCGGACCGGGCGCTCGCCACTCGTCGTGCGGACCAGCTCGACGGTGCTGGCCACGGCCGCGTGGGCCGGGACCCTGGTCCGCAGCAGCTGGTAGGCGCCCAGGCGCAGCGCGTCGCGCACCGGCGGGTCGATGGTGTGGACGGGTCGACTCGTCGCCGTGTCGAGCACCCCGTCGAGGGTGCCCTGCGCACGCAGGGAGCCGTAGGCGAGCTCCGTGACGAACCCGCGGTCCCGGGCGGACAGCCCGCTGCCCGCCAACAGGGACGGCAGCAGCAGGTTGGCGTAGGAGCCGCGCTCGTCCACCGCCCGCAGCACCTCCCAGGCCAGCAACCGCGGCCGGTCGACGCTTGACGCTGGCCGGGGCCCACGGGTGCCCGGCGAACCGGCCGATCTCACGACGTTCCTCCACTGACCGGCATCGCGCCGATCGCGCCGAGGGTCTCCCCCTTGGCGATCCGGACCCCGCGGGCCCAGGCCGCGGCCGCCATCGGGCCTCGCCCCTCGGGACGCACCTCACCGAGGAGCACCGGGCTCGTGCCCGTGCCGACCGCCACGTCCCCGCCGGGGAGCACCATGATCTGCCCCGCCGGCAGCCCCCCCGCCGGCAGCCCGGCGGGCAGCGCTACCGGCCCGGCCGGCCGACCGGACACCGCACCGAGGCGCACCGGACCGATCTTGAGCCGCCGGTCGCGAAACGTCGTCCAGGCTCCCGGCGCGGGAGTGGCGGCCCTCGCCAGCCGATCCACCGCGATCGCCGGCTTCGTCCAGTCGATCCGGGCCTCCTCGGCGGTCAGCTTCGGCGCGAAGGAGATCCCCTCGGCGGGCTGGGCCACGGGCCGCACCGTCCCGTCGGCGATGCCGTCCATCACCGCGACCAGCAGCCCGGCGCCGGCCTCGGCGAGCCGGTCCAGCAGGTCACCGKAGGTGTCCGTCGGCCGAACCCGCTCGGTGAGGACACCGTAGACCGGACCGGAGTCCATCGCCGGTTCGATCTGGAAGACGCTCGCGCCGGTCAGGTCGTCCCCGGCGAGCAGGGTGCGCTGCACCGGAGCCGCCCCGCGGTAGGCCGGCAGCAGGGAGAAGTGCAGGTTCACCCAACCGTGGCGGGGAATGGCGAGCGCCGCGGGCGGTAGCAACGCGCCGTAGGCCACCACCGGGCAGCAGTCGGGCGCGAGGCCAGCGAGCGTGGCCAGGAACTCCGGGTCCCGGGGCCGGTCCGGGCTGAGCACCGGGATGCCGGCCTCGTCGGCCAGGACGTGGACGGGGGGCGGCTTCACCTTCCGCCCCCGCCCGGAGGGCCGATCGGGCCGGGTGACAACCGCGACCACGTCATGGCGCGGGCTGTCGATCAACGCCCGCAGGCTGGGCAGAGCCACCGCCGGGGTACCGGCGAAAACAAGACGCATACGCGAAGCACCGATCCGTCGCGACGTCATTGCCGACGCCGTGACCGTCTCCGGGGGTCATCGATCCGAGGTGTCCGACCGGGCCGGGAGCATCCCGCCGTTCTCCGGCCGGGGAGTATGGGCTGACGTCCACAGGCCTGTCGCCGCCGACGACCGTACCCCGCCGACGCTCGGAGGTGGCGGACGGCCGCGGTCCGGACCGGGCCCGCGGCCGAAGATCATGATCCATGACGCGTACCCGGGCCGTGGTATGCGGGGCCACGCCATGCGGTGCGAACCAGACCATGCCGGCGCTACCCGAGGATCAGGGGATCGAGCTGGATCCGTAACCGGCCGGTGGTTCGCCGGGTCGCGAGGACGCCGCGAGCGGATCGCAGCGAGGCCGCGAGGGCCGCACCGCGCTCGCGCCGGACCCGGATCAGGACCCGTTCGATCTCCTCGGGGCCGGAGGTGGCGCCGTCGGGGCCGCGCCGCCCGGCACCCACGGCAGACGAATCGCCCTGGTTCGCGCCGTCGGGAACGGCCCGCGCGGACGGTGCGGGGGGCAGCGGTACCGGCCCGAGCACATCGGCGCCGTCGGGAAGCTCGACGGCGGCCAGCAGCTCCGCGACCGCCGCGGCGGTGCCCGCTACGGACGCCATCCGGGTCGCCGGCGGGAACCCCAGCTCCGCCCGCTCGTCGGCTTCCCGGGCAACGAACGTGCCGGGATCCCAACGGACGAGCGCCTGGACCGGCCCTAGTCCGGCATCGGCCGCGACGATGACCCGCCCCCCGCGAGCGGCGGGCCGGGCGAGCGCGGCGGCGGCGGTCCACCGGCGCAGAGTCTCCTCCCCCGCGCGCAGGTCGGGACGGCCCAGCAGAGCCCAGCCGTCGAGGAGCAGCACCGCCCCGTAGCCGCCGTCCGCCACGGGCTCCGCCCCCGGGGTCGAGATGACAAGGGCCGGTTCTGCGGGCACGGTGGCGAGCACCCCGCCCCGGCCGGAGGTGCGGACCGGAACGCCCGGAAAGGCCCGCCCCAGTTCCTCCGCCGTGCGACGATCTCCCGTTACCGAGGCGCGCAGCCGCGGGCCCGAACAGGACGGGCAGTGCCAGACCGCCGCGGCGACCGGACGGCCGCACCACCGGCAGGAGAGCGCACCGCCGCCCGCCGCCCGGCCCAGCGGCCCCTGACAGTGCGGGCACCGGGCGGGCCGTCGGCAGTCCGCGCAGGCCAGTGACGGCTGGTATCCCCTCCTCGGCACCTGGACCAGTACCGGCAGACCGGCCGCCAGCGCATCCCGGGCGGTCCGCACCGCGAGGGAGGGCAGCCTCGCCGCCCGGGCGGCGGGGTCACGGGCGTGTTCGAGGTCGGAGCCGGTGGCCTCGACCCGGGGAGCCAGCGCGCGCACCTGCTCCCGGGGCGGCACCACCGGGTGCGCCCACCCCGTGCGCACCAGCGCCTCGGCATCCGTCGACGGGCAGAACCCGCCGATCACGAGCGCGCACCCCTGGAGCCGGGAGCGCAGGACGGCGACGTCTCGGGCGTGCGGGTACGGGGCCAACGGCTCGGCATGCAGGTCGTCACCGTCATCCCACACCACCACCAGGCCAAGCTCGGCCACGGGCGCGAACATCGCCGCGCGGGTACCCACCACCGCCCGCGCCTGTCCGCGGCTGACCGCGAGGAACGCGCGATATCGCCGGGCCGGGCCGAGATCGGCCCGCAGTGCGACGGTGGTCTCCCGACCGACCGCGGCGACCATCGCCGCCTCGACCCGGTCGACATCACGATGATCGGGTACGACGACGAGTACGCCGCGACCGGACACCGCCGTGGCGGCGGCCGCGGCGGCGATCATCTCCGGCCAGGCGGGGCCGGGCGGGGCCCACCAGACCGCCCTTGGTGACCTGCCCGCCGCCAGGGCGGTGAGCAGCGACGGCCCCGTGGGATAGCGGCCCCACTCGCCGGGTTCCGGCGGCACGGCCTCAAGCCCCGGTGAGACAGCCGCAGGCCCCGGCGAAACGACCTCGGGCCTCGGTGAGGCGGCCTCCGCCCGGCCGTGGCGGGGAGGCACGGCGAGCCGGAGGACGTCGGCCAGCGTGCCGGCGTAACGATCGGCAACCGCGCGGGCGAGTTTCGCGACGGGCTCGGACAGCACAGGCTCCGGCGAGATCGACCGGGCCAGCGGCGCAAGCTGACCGGAATGGTCGGAACTCTCGCGACGCTCCAGCACGAACCCGTCGACCAGCCGGCCCGCGAACCGGACCCGGACCCGGGATCCCGGCACCGCCAGGTCAGCCAGGTCCGCCGGCACGAGGTAGTCGAAGGGACGGTCGAGATGGGCGAGCGCAGTGTCGACGGCAACCCGCGCCACCGGCAGCCGCGCGGCGAGCGGCCGCGGCGAACCGGAACCCGCGGAGCGCGAAACCCCCGACCGGGCACCCCCCGGCCCGGCCGCTGCCCGGCCGGCCGCTGCCCGGCCGACCTCTGCCCGGCCGACCTCTGCCCGGCCGACCTCTGACGGGCTGAGGCCGGGGAGGGTGCCGGGGTGCTCGGTCATGACGGCATTCGTACCAGCCGCCTACGACATCCTCCATCCCCGTTCCCTCGCCGGAACAGCGACCGGCGGGACAGGGGCCCCGGGAGGGGCCGGGGAGATCCCACGGGGGCCGAGGGAGGAGCGTCGGGTCAGCCCTTGACGGCGCGCTGGAGAGCCTCGGCGCGTGCGGTGGACYCCCAGGTGAAATCGAGCTCGGGGCGACCGAAGTGGCCGTAGGCGGCCGTCTGGGCGTAGACCGGCCGCAGCAGGTCCAGATCCCGGATGATCGCGGCGGGACGGAGGTCGAACACGCTCGTCACCGCGTCCTGGATCTGGATGTCCGGGACGGTTCCGGTGCCGAAGGTCTCCACGAACAGGCCGACCGGCTGCGCCTTGCCGATCGCGTACGCCACCTGGACCTCGCAGCGGCTGGCGAGACCCGCGGCGACGACGTTCTTGGCGACCCAGCGCATCGCGTACGCGGCGGAGCGGTCGACCTTGGATGGGTCCTTGCCGGAGAAGGCACCACCGCCGTGGCGGGCGTAACCGCCGTAGGTGTCGACGATGATCTTACGGCCGGTCAGGCCGGCGTCACCCATCGGGCCGCCGATCTCGAACCGGCCGGTCGGGTTGACCAGCAGCCGGCGACCCTCGGTGGCGATCTCGAGCAGGGCCAGCTCCGGCTCGACGACGTACTCGGCGATGTCCGGCGCGAGCAGGGTGTCCAGGTCGATGTCGGCGGCGTGCTGCGAGGAGACGACGACCGTGTCGAGCCGGGCCGGCTTCCCGTCGACGTACTCGATGGTCACCTGGGTCTTGCCGTCCGGGCGCAGGTAGCCGATCTGGCCCTCCTTGCGGACCGCGGACAGCCGCCTGGCGAGGCGGTGCGCCAGCGCGATCGGCAGCGGCATGAGCTCGGGGGTCTCGTCGCAGGCGAACCCGAACATCAGGCCCTGGTCGCCGGCGCCCTGCCGGTCGAACTCGTCGTCGGCGGAACCCTCGACGCGAGTCTCGTGCGCCGTGTCGACGCCCTGGGCGATGTCCGGGGACTGCGCGCCGATCGACACGCTGACGCCGCAGGACGCGCCGTCGAAGCCCTTCTTGGAGGAGTCGTAACCGATCTCCAGGATGCGCTCGCGGACGACGGAGGCGATGTCGACGTAGGTCTTCGTGGTGACCTCGCCGGCGACGTGGACCTGACCCGTCGTGATGAGCGTCTCCACGGCGACCCGGCTCTTCGGGTCATCCTTGATCATGGCATCGAGAATCGAGTCGCTGATCTGATCGGCGATCTTGTCCGGATGCCCCTCGGTGACGGACTCGGACGTGAACAGGCGCGTCGCCACTGGACTAACCCCCTGGGTGATCCGGCTGATTCCGACGAAGCTTACCGAGGTGCCGCGAGGGGTACACGTAGCGCCTCCGCGGGCGTTCCATCGGTCCGATCGGCCGTGAGGCCGACCACGAGGTCGAGGATCCGATGCGCGAGGAGGTCCTTGCTCGTGTGCTCGATCGCCGTCTCGCCACCGCGGGGGTCCAGTACCACGGCGGCGTTGTGTTCCACCTCGAATCCGAGGCCGGCGCCGACCTCGTTGACCACGAGCAGGTCGACCGGCTTGCGCGYCAGTTTGGCCCGGGCGTGGTCGAGTACCCCACCGCCGGGACCGCCGGTCTCGGCCGCGAAACCGACGAGGACCTGACGGGGCCGGCGGTTCGCCAGCAGCTCGGCCAACACGTCGGGATTCGCCACGAGCGGGATGGAGCCCGGGGCCRCGGACTCCTTCTTGATCTTGTAGGCCTGCGGCGCCCCGGGGCGGAAGTCAGCGACCGCGGCCGCCATGACGACCACGTCCGCCGAGGGCGCGACCTCGTGGACCCGATCGCGCAGCTGCGCCGCGGAGGTGACCGGGATCGTGCGGGCGCCGGCGACCTCGGGCAGCGCGACGTTCGCCGCCACCACCGTGACGGAGGCTCCCCGCACCACGGCAGCCCTGGCCACGGCGTACCCCTGACGGCCGCTCGAGGCGTTGCCGAGGAACCGGACGGGGTCGAGGTACTCCCGGGTGCCGCCGGCCGTGACCAGGACATGCCGGCCGGCAAGATCGGGCCGCACCCCGGCCGCACCCCGGGCCAGCACCGCCATGCCGAGCGCGGCGATCTCCGCTGGCTCTGGCAGGCGACCCGGACCCGAGTCGGCGCCGGTCAGCCGGCCCACCGCCGGCTCAACCACCACCGCTCCCCGCGCCCGCAGGGTCGCCACGTTCGCCCGGGTGGCCGGGTGCTGCCACATCTCGGTGTGCATCGCCGGCGCGTAGACGACCGGGCAGGTCGCCGTCAGCAGGGTGCCGGTGAGCAGGTCGTCGGCGCGCCCGGCGGCCGCGCGGGCCATCAGGTCCGCGGTGGCTGGCGCGACGAGGACGAGGTCGGCCTCGCGGCCGATCCGGACATGGGCGACCTCGTCCGCATCGTCCCACACGTCCGTGGTGACCGGGTTTCCCGACAGCGCAGCCCAAGTCGTCGCGCCGACGAACCGCAGCGCCGACGGCGTGGGCACCACCCGGACCTCGTGGCCGGACTCGGTGAACCGGCGGAGCACCTCCACCGCCTTGTAGGCGGCGATGCCGCCCGCCACACCGAGCACGACCCGGGGACGCCGAGGGTCGGACAACCCGGTGCCGGAGCGCTCCGCATCGGGCATCTCGGTCATCGTCCTACATCAGGAGACCGGCGGGAGGCTGTCGGCGACGGTCTCGTGGGTGAGCAGGCCGGCGTTGATCTCACGCAACGCGATCGACAGCGGCTTCTCCTGCGCGTTGGTCGTCTCGACCAGCGGGCCGACGTACTCCAGCAGACCCTCGCCGAGCTGCGAGTAGTAGGCGTTGATCTGACGAGCTCGCTTCGCCGCGTAGATGACCAGGCTGTACTTCGAGTCGGTCGCCTCGAGGAGCTCGTCGATGGGGGGGTTGGTGATGCCTTCGGGATGGGCGGCGGTACCGGCCACGATGTCCTTCCGGAATGGGACGTCCAAGGCGGCTGCGCCGTCCGGACAGTGCGGAGCGCAGGCTACGCGGGGGCAGGGCGGGCTGCGCGGAGGAGGCTGTACGGCATGTGGGCTGTACGGAGATGCCGGCTGCGCGGGCGACCGGTGGGCCGGACCTACGAGCCGATCATCAATGCTACCAAGCGGGCTGCCGCGGACCGCACGTCGTCGTTCACGATCACGTCGTCGAACTCCGTCTCGGCCGCGAGTTCGATGCGCGCCCGGTCCAGCCTGCGGGCGATGACCTCGGGTGACTCGGTCCCCCGACCGGTCAGCCGACGGACGAGCTCGTCGAAGGTGGGCGGGGCGAGGAAGACGAAACGGGCCTGTGGCATCGCCGAGCGCACCTGCCGGGCGCCCAGCAGCTCGATCTCCARCAGGCAGGGCACACCCGCGGCGAGCCTTTCGAGAAGCGGACGGCGGGGGGTGCCGTAGGCGTGTCCGGCAAACATCGCGTGCTCGACGAACTCCCCGGCCTTGACCATCCGGGCGAACTCCTCGGCGTCGACGAAGTGGTACTCGACACCGTCAGTCTCACCCGGACGCGGTGGCCGCGTGGTGGCGCTGACCGAGACCCAGACCTCGGGGTGACGTTCCCGGACTGCCGCGACGACGGTGTCCTTCCCGACTCCGGACGGCCCGGACAGCACTGTAAGACCCATGGGCACCACGATAGGACCTCTCAGTCAGTCGGCGCGCACCCGGTCATCAGTCCCCAGAGGACACGAGGACGGGACTGGTTTCCCGGGGACGGCCGGATCGGGGGAGGTTAAAGAAATGCCGCCCCCCGATCCGACCGGAAGGAAGGGCAACATCGCCGGAAGAATGTGAGTGACGCCACCCTCCCGTCAACGCCGCTACCCGCCGTAACCATGATCCGGGCTGGCGGAGTGGTTTTCCCACTCCACCGGATCAGGCCATGCCGAACTCCTCGAGGAGTGCGGCACGCTGCTTGGCGCCGAGTCCTCGCAGTCGGCGGGTCGGACTGATCCCGAGCCGTTCCCGGATCTTCTGGGCGCGTACGCGCCCCACTCCGGGAAGCGACTCAAGAACAGCCGAAACCTTCATCTTGCCGACGACCTCATCAGCCTCGGCCTGTTCCAGGACGGCGGCCAGCGTGGTCTCCGCCTTCTTCAACCGCTCCTTGAGTTCCGCACGCTGCTTACGAGCCAACGCTGCTTTCTCGAGGGCGGCGGCCCTCTGYTCGGGCGTTAGGGGCGGCAGGGGCACGGGTACGCCTCCTCAATTCGGTGATCGCGCCGCGCAAACTAGCGAGGAAGGGACTCCTYAGTCCAGCCTTGGCCATAACACTCTGATGCGAACATATTGTCAGCACAAGAGAAGGCTTTGACGGACGAAAGGGGTGGCCCACTCGTGCCGCACCCTTTCGGTCTACGGCGGCCCCACCGTACCGCTTCGTACCGCACCAGGACGAACACACCCTGGTCCCATCGGCGTCACAGCAGGTCAGCAGCCCTGCCGGCAGCGCTGAGACCTGCGGCGATGGCCCTCGCGGCGACCCCGGGGTCGGGCGCACCGGTGATCGGGCGACCCACCACGACCAGGTCAGAACCCCCCACAAGGGCAGCTTCCGGCGTCGCGGTTCGGGCCTGATCGCCGGTTTCCGACCCCGCCGGTCGCACGCCTGGAGTGATGAGAGTCACATTGCTACCAAGCTCCATACGGACCATTCGAACCTCCCGCGGACTGCACACCAGGGTGCGCGCACCGGCTTCGACCGCAAGCACGGCGAGCCTGCGGACGGCGTCGGAAGGGGGTCCGGCGAGCCCGATCGCGCTGAGCGCCGCCACATCCAGCGAGGTGAGTACGGTCACGACGGCTACCTCGACATCCGGGGCCGCCTCGATCGCCGCACGTATCATCGCCGCCCCCCCAGCCGCATGCACGGTCACGAAACGAGGGCCCAACGGGGTGATTGAGCGCATTCCCCCGGCGACCGTGGCGGGAATGTCGTGCAGTTTGAGATCGAGGAACAACTCCGGGGCACTCCCGGTGCCGCCCGCGGCGACCGCCGCGCCGCCGGCCCCGGCGAGCACGCCGGCCGCGCGCAGCGCCGTCACGATTGCCGGGCCCTCCCGGTAGAACAGCTCCAGACCGATCTTCAGCACGGCCACGGTGGGGGCGACCGCGGCGGCCCAGCGCAGCGCGGTCGCGGCGTCCGGGGCATCCAGCGCGACCGCCAGCGGCGCCCGGCCCCGCGGCGGGGTGAAGCGGGGCGCGGCCGCGCTCCTCCCGCCGGAGCTCCTCCGGCCGGCGCTCATCCGCTCCTCCTGGCCGCCGGTCCGAACACGGCGGACTCAGGCGCCGCGGACTCAGACGCCGCGGACTCAGACGCCGCGGACTCAGACGCCGCAGAGCCGGAGGATTCGGGCGGCGAGCCGCCCGGTTGTCCCCCGCCCCACGCCTGCCGCAGCGCCGCGTGGTATTCCTGCAACGATCGGACCCCCAGCTCCCCCCGTACCAGCGCTTCCACGCCCTGCACGCAGGCCGCCGCACCCTGGATCGTGGTGATGCACGGAACCCCGGCACTCACGCAGGCTGTGCGGATCTCATAGCCGTCCAGGCGCGGGCCGACGCCCCACGGGGTGTTGATGACGAGGTCGATCTGCCCGGATGTGATCATCTCGACACAGTCGAGTAGCCCCTCGGTGGGGGCCCAGTGCTTGCCGAGGACGACCGCCTTGACCCCGTTGCGCCGCAACACGTCCGCGGTCCCCTCGGTGGCGTAGACGACGAAACCGAGATCCGCGAGCCGCTTGATCGGAAAAACCATCGCCCGTTTGTCCCGGTTGGCCACGGAGACGAACACCCGGCCGTAGGTGGGCAGCGAGGCGTACGCGGCGGCCTGGGACTTGGCGTACGCMGTGCCGAAGCCGTCGTCGATGCCCATCACCTCACCGGTCGACTTCATCTCCGGCCCGAGGACGGTGTCGACGCCGCGGCCACCGGCGTCACGGAAGCGCCCGAAGGGCAGCACGGCCTCCTTGACCGAGATGTGCGAGTCCAGCGGCAGGGTGCCACCGTCVCCGGAGCGCGGCAGCAGGCCCTCGGCCCGCAGCTCGTCGATGGTCGCGCCGAGCATCACCCGGGCGGCGGCCTTGGCCAGCGGCACCGTGGTGGCCTTGGAGACGAACGGCACGGTCCGCKACGCCCGGGGATTGGCCTCCAGGACGTAGAGCACATCGGACTGCAGGGCGTACTGGACGTTGAGCAGACCCCGCACCCCGACGCCCTTCGCGATCGCCTCGGTGGACGTCCGGATACGGTCGAGCTCCGAACGGCCCAGCGTGATCGGCGGCAGGGCGCAGGCCGAGTCGCCCGAGTGGACCCCGGCCTCCTCGATGTGCTCCATCACCCCGGCGAGGTAGAGCGTCTCCCCGTCGTAGAGGGCGTCAACGTCGATCTCCACCGCGTCGTCGAGGAACCGGTCGACGAGCACCGGATGTTCCGGGGAGATGGCGGTGGCCCGATCGATGTAGTCGCGCAGCATCGTGTCGTCGTAGACGATCTCCATGCCACGCCCGCCGAGCACGTAGGACGGCCGCACCAGCACCGGGTACCCGATCCGCTCGGCCACCGTGCGCGCCTCGGCGAAGGAGGTCGCCACCCCGTGCGGCGGCGAGGGCAGGCCCGCCCGGGCCAGCACACGCCCGAACAGCCCACGGTCCTCGGCCAGATGGATCGCCTTGGGCGGGGTGCCCACGACGGGCACGCCCGCCTCGGCGAGCGCCGCGGCGATGCCGAGGGGGGTCTGCCCGCCGAGCTGGACGATTACCCCGGCGAGCGGCCCGGCCTGCTGCTCGGCGTGGACGACCTCAAGCACGTCCTCGACCGTCAACGGCTCGACGTAGAGCCGGTCGGCGGTGTCGTAATCGGTGGACACCGTCTCCGGGTTGCAGTTGACCATGACGGTCTCATAGCCGGCGTCGGAAAGCGCCATCACCGCATGACAACAGGCGTAGTCGAACTCGATGCCCTGGCCGATGCGGTTGGGCCCGCTGCCGAGCACGATCACCCGCGGCCGTTTGCTCGGCGCGACCTCGGTCTCGGCGTCGTAGGCGGAGTAGTGGTACGGGGTCTCGGAGGCGAACTCCGCCGCGCAGGTGTCGACGGTCTTGAACACCGGCCGGATGCCGGTGCGGTGGCGGAACGCCCGGACCACGTCCTCGGAGGTGCCGAGGATCTCGGCGAGCTGGACGTCGGAGAACCCGGCTCGCTTGGCCCGCCGGATGCCCGCCGGATTGCGGCTGATCATCGCCGCGGTCTCGTTGAGGAAGACGAGCTGGTCGACGAACCACGGGTCGATCCCGGTGACCCGGGTGACCTCGTCGGGATCCGCGCCGGCAAGCAGCGCCTGCTGGACGGTACGCAACCGGCCGTCGTGGGGAACCCGCGCGGCTTCCAGCAGGTCGGCGGCGTCCGCCTCGGGCGGGACGAAGGAGAACACCGAGCCCGGGGCCTCCATCGAGCGCAGCGCCTTCTGCAGCGCCTCGGCGAAGCTGCGGCCAACCCCCATCGCCTCGCCGACRGACTTCATCGTCGTCGTGAGCGTCGGGTCGGCACCGGGGAACTTCTCGAACGCGAACCGCGGCACCTTCACCACGACGTAGTCCAGCGCCGGCTCGAAGGCCGCGGGCGTGGTGCGGGTGATGTCGTTGGGGATCTCGTCAAGGGTGTATCCGAGCGCGAGCTTCGCCGAGATCTTCGCGATCGGGAAGCCGGTCGCCTTCGACGCCAGCGCCGAGGACCGCGACACCCGGGGGTTCATCTCGATGACCACCTGCCGGCCCGTCGCAGGGTCGACGGCGAACTGGATGTTGCAGCCGCCGGCGTCGACGCCGACGGCCCGCATCACCGCGATCGCCATGTCCCGCATGCGCTGGTACTCGCGGTCGGTCAGGGTCATCGCCGGCGCCACCGTGATCGAGTCGCCGGTGTGCACCCCCATCGGGTCGACGTTCTCGATCGAGCAGACCACGACCACGTTGTCCGCGCGGTCGCGCATCAGCTCGAGCTCGTACTCCTTCCAGCCGAGGACCGACTCCTCCACCAGCACCTCGGTCGACGGGCTCGCGGCCAGTCCGTCCGCCGCCATCCGGCGCAACTCGCCGGAATCATGGGCGAAGCCGCTGCCGGCGCCGCCGAGGGTGAAGCTGGGTCGCACGACCACCGGGTAGGAGAACTCCTCCCCGGCGGTCAGGCACTCGGCGACGGTGTGGCAGATGGCGCTGCGCGCGGTCTCGCCGCCGACCGCGGCGACGATGTCCTTGAACGCCTGACGGTCCTCCCCGGCGCGGATCGCGTCGATATTCGCGCCGATCAGACGGACCTCGAAGCGGTCCAGGACACCGGCGTCGTGCAGGGCGACGGCGGTGTTCAGCGCGGTCTGGCCACCCATGGTGGCCAGGATCGCGTCGGGCCGCTCCCGTTCGATGATCTTCGCGACGATGTCCGAGGTGATCGGCTCGACGTAGGTCGCGTCCGCGATCTMCGGATCGGTCATGATTGTCGCCGGGTTGCTGTTGACCAGGATGACCCGCAGGCCCTCCGCGCGCAGCACCCGGCAGGCCTGGGTACCCGAGTAGTCGAACTCGCACGCCTGGCCGATCACGATCGGCCCGGAGCCGAGGACCAGGACGCTGCTCAGATCCTCATGCTTCGGCATGACCGGCCTCCCGCACAGATCGCTCACTCCGCTCCCGGCCACCCTCCCGGGTGTCCGCCATCAAAGCGCGGAACCGCTCGAACAACGGGGAGGCATCATGCGGCCCCGGCGCGGYCTCCGGATGGAACTGCACGCTGAAGGCCGGCACGTCCAGACACTCCAATCCCTCGACGACGTTGTCGTTGAGGCCGCGGTGGCTGACCACCACCCGGCCGAACGGGGTGTCGGTCACCCCGGTGAGCGGCGCCCGCACGGCGAAGCCGTGGTTCTGGCTGGTGACCGCGATCCGCCCGGTCGCCATATCCCCGACCGGCTGGTTCACGCCGCGGTGGCCGTAGGTGAGCTTGTACGTCTCGAAGCCAAGAGCGCGGGCCAGCAGCTGGTGCCCGAAACAGATCCCGAACACCGGGACACCGGCCCGCRGCACCGTCCGCAGCGCGTCAACCGCATAGTCCGCCGCCGCCGGATCGCCGGGACCGTTCGACAGGAACACCCCGTCCGGTTCCAGCGCCAGCAGCTGTTCGCCGGTGGTGCGGGCCGGCAGCACATGCACCTCGCAGCCCAGCGCGGCCATGGCGGCCGGCGTCGCGCGCTTGATGCCGAGATCGAGCGCGGCGACCTTGAACAGCGCGGCGCCCGCCACCGCCTCCACCACATAGGGGGTAGGGGTGGAGACCCGGGGCGCGAGATCCGCGCCGAGCATCTCCGGGGAGGCGCGGACCCGGTCGAGCAGGGCGTCGAGCGCCGCCGCCCGCTCGCCGTCCGCGCCGGAACCCGGGCCCGGGCCGACCGGGCCACCGTCGGCGTCGGCGTCGGCGTCGGCGTCGAGCACGCTGCTGATCCCGCACCGCATCGAGCCGAGCTCACGCAGGTGACGGGTCAGCGCCCGGGTGTCGATCCCGCTGATCCCCACCACACCGGCCGCGGCCAGCTCGTCGTCGAGCGTGCCCCGGGCGCGCCAGTTGGAGGCCCGCCGGGCGGGGTCACGCACGACGAACCCGGCGACCTGGATCCGCTCGGACTCGTAGTCCTCGTCGTTGACGCCGGTGTTGCCGATGTGCGGGGCGGTCATGATGACGACTTGGCCGTGGAACGACGGATCGCTCAGCGTCTCCTGGTAGCCGGTCATCCCGGTGGAGAACACGGCCTCGCCGAAGGTCTCGCCGATCGCCCCGTACGCCTCGCCGACGAAGCTGCGACCGTCCTCCAGCATCAGGACCGCTCGCGTCGGCGTCGTGGTGGGAGTGCTCACCGATCCTCCTTCAGCCTGTTGACCTCACCGAGCGGTGAGGTCAACGGGTCGACCGACGACCAGCCGGGGTCAGACTGATCAAGCTGTCCCGGGTCCACCCACCCGGGGTCCGATTCCGGATCCGCCGGCCACTGATCGGGATGACGCCGCTCGGGGTGGCGCGGGTCGGAGCGGCGCGGGTCGGGGTGACCCTCATCCTGKTGTCGCCGATCGGGGAGTCGCTGGTCCGAGCGCCACCGCTCCGCGTAGAGCCGCCGGTCGGCGGGCACCGCCCGCTCGCCGCGGGCCTGGGCCCGCTCCCCCCGGGAACGCAGCCGAGGGCCGGTCCGGATCGCCGGCATCTCCTCGGTCGGTTGTCCGGAACCCGGCCGCTGCCCGGACCGGCCCACCGGCCCGGGGCCGGGCGCGACGGCCCGGGGCCGGATCCGCGGGCGGATCCGCGGTACCGCGTGCGGCGAGGTGACGTCGCCCGGTGCCAGATGCGCGGGCGGGGGGCCGATCAGGTCGTGGACGGCGCGCACCACCTTGGGCTGGCGGGCACGGTCCTCACCGCGGAAACCGGTCTCCAACTCGTGCCCGCCGAACGACCACGCGATGACGATCAGACGCCCGGGGGCGGAGACCTTGCCGGCGTGCGCCCRCTCCAGGCGGGCACCGCGGACGGCCTCGCGCGGGATCCAGAACGCCTCGCCGGGGCGGTCCACCCGCACCCCGGTCTCGTACACGCTGACGTAGCCGCCGGCCCGCCCGCCCAGCCCGCGGGCGGCGATCCATTCCAGCCAGTGCCCGGCGTCGACGGTGCCGAGGTACATCCCGCGCAGCGGAGCGGCGAACACCGTGCCTGGTTCCGCCGGCGGGACGGGCAGCTCGGGAAGGTCCTCCTCCTGACGCTCGGCCCGGTTGCGCCACGCCCGTCGCATCGAACCGACCGCCGCGACGAACACCAGCAACAGGCCAAGCAGGAGAAGCAGGTGCAGCCCCAGGCGATCCGGCGCCCGGTCCAGGGCGACGGCGGGCCCGGCGGCCGACAGGGCGGCGCGCGAAACAGTCATACGATCTTCCCGTCGAGCACGGTGGGCCGTCCCCGCAGGAACGTGGCGCGGATCGTTCCCGGCAGCGACCGGCCCGCATAGGGCGTGTTGCGGCTGCGGCTGGCGAGCGCGTCCGGCTCGACCATCCGCCACGGCGCCGGGTCAAGCAGGGTGACGGTCGCGGGCGCGCCCACTGCTATGGAACTCCACACCTCGGCCGCGGTTCGCGGCAGGCCACCGATCCTTGCCGGGGCCAGTGCCATCCGCTCGGCGACCCCGGCCCAGTCCAGCCGGCCCGGGATGACCATCGTCTCGATGACCACCGACAGCGCCGTCTCGAGACCGAGCATGCCGGGACGCGCGGCGGCCCACTCCGTCTCCTTGTCCTCCAGCGCGTGCGGAGCGTGGTCGGTGGCGACGCAGTCGATCGTGCCGTCGGYGAGCCCGGCGCGCAGCGCGGCGACGTCCTCGGCGGTGCGCAGCGGCGGGTTGACCTTGTAGACCGGGTCGAACGAGCAGACCAGGTCGTCGGTGAGCAGCAGGTGGTGCGGGGTCACCTCGGCGGTGACGTTCCAGCCCTTCGCCTTGGCCCACCGGATGATCTCTACCGATCCGGCGGTGGAGACGTGACAGACGTGCAGTCGGGAGCCGACGTGCCCGGCCAGCAGCGCGTCCCGGGCGATGATCGCCTCCTCGGCGACCGCGGGCCACCCCGGCAGCCCCAGCCTGGCAGCCACCGTGCCCTCGTTCATCTGGGCGTTCTCGGTCAGCCGCGGTTCCTGCGCATGCTGGGCGATCACCCCATCGAACGCCTTGACGTACTCCAGCGCCCGGCGCATGAGCAGCGCGTCCGACACGCAGTGCCCGTCGTCGGAGAAGACCCGCACGCCCGCCGCGGAGGAGGCCATGGCGCCGAGTTCGGCGAGCCGCTCGCCGGCAAGTCCGACGGTGACCGCGCCGACCGGCCGGACATCGCAGTGACCCGCGTCCAGGCCGAGCCGCCACACCTGCTCGACGACCCCCGCGGTGTCGGCGACCGGATTGGTGTTCGCCATCGCGAACACGGTGGTGTAGCCACCGAGGGCCGCGGCGCGGGTGCCGGAGGCGACCGTCTCGGCGTCCTCCCGGCCGGGTTCCCGCAGGTGGGTGTGCAGGTCGACCAGGCCGGGGAGCAGGATCAGCCCGTCCGTGTCCAGCACGGTGGTGCCGGCGGGCAGTCCCCCGGCCCCGGCGTGCGTGGAGCCGGCCGGTCGCCAGGCGGCCACCACCCCGTCCGCGAGGACGACGTCGACGGGGTCCCCGCCGAGCGGGCGGACCCGCCGCAGGACCCAGGAGGTCCCCGCCGACCTCCCCACCGGCGTTTCCTCCGACGTTTCCGCCGCGGGCGTCGTCATGAGACCTCCCCGGAACCACCCAGCAGCAGGTACAGCACGGCCATCCGCACGCTCACCCCGTTCGCAACCTGTTCCACGACTGTCGACCGGGCGGAGTCGGCGACCCGAGAGGCGATCTCCATCCCGCGTACCATCGGGCCGGGATGCATCACCAGGGCGTGGTCGGGCAACATCTCCGCCCGGTCGGCATCCAGCCCGTAGCGCCGGCTGTACTCCCGTTCGGTCGGGAAGAAGGCCGCGGACATCCGCTCCCGCTGGACCCGCAGCATCATCACCACGTCGCTCTTGGGCAGCACGGCGTCGAGGTTGTACGACACCTCGACCGGCCACGAGGAGATTCCGAGGGGCACCAACGTCGGCGGGGCCACGACGGTCACCGTCGCGCCCAGCGTGGCGAGCAGCCACACGTTCGATCGCGCCACCCGGGAATGCAG
The DNA here is from genome assembly GCF_001756285.1 of Frankia sp. CgMI4. Classification (NCBI taxonomy): domain Bacteria; kingdom Bacillati; phylum Actinomycetota; class Actinomycetes; order Frankiales; family Frankiaceae; genus Frankia; species Frankia sp. CgMI4. The sequence goes on along the minus strand of NZ_MAQZ01000072.1, from coordinate 16,312 downwards.
CACGTCGCCGACGATGGTGACGGCGAGGCCGTCGATCCGGCCGAGCCGGCGGCGCATGGTGAAGGCGTCGAGCAGGGCCTGGGTCGGGTGCTCGTGAGTGCCGTCTCCCGCGTTCACCACGCTGCCGCGTACCCAGGAGGCCAGTCGGTGCGGCGCGCCACTCGCGGCATGCCGGCAGACCACGGCGTCGGCACCCATCGCCTCAAGGGTCTGCGCCGTGTCCTTCAGACTTTCGCCCTTCGACACGCTTGACCCGCGCGCCGAAAAATTGATCACATCGGCCGACAGTCTCTTGGCGGCTACCTCGAAGGACGTACGGGTGCGGGTGGAGTCCTCGAAGAACAGGTTGACGACGGTGCGGCCCCGCAGGGTCGGCAGTTTGCGCACCGACGCCTCGGCGACCCGCGCCATCCGTTCGGCGGTGTCCAGCACCAGCAGCGCGTCGTCCCGGTCGAGATCCTCAGTCGACAGGAGATGGCGGTTCACGCCCGTCCCCCGAACCCGGCTTGTGCTCCCCACACGGCACTTCCCCCGATCATGGCTGGTTCCCGGGGGGCGCGTCGTCGGCGCCGTCCCCCCCGGCGGCCGAGAGGATCAGCACGCCGTCGGCGCCGTCGATCTCCCGCAGCCGGACTGCCACCGACTCCCGGCGCGAGGTCGGCATGTTCTTCCCGACGTAGTCGGCGCGGATCGGCAGCTCGCGATGGCCCCGGTCGACCAGGACCGCGAGCTGGACGGCACGCGGCCGGCCGTAGGCGGCCAAGGCGTCCAGCGCCGCCCGCACCGTGCGCCCGGAGTAGAGGACGTCGTCGACGAGGATCACCACGCGGCCGTCGACACCACCCTCGGGAATGTCGGTCACCTCGAGGGGACGCACGCCGCGCAGTCGCAGATCGTCGCGGTACATGGTCGGGTCAAGGGRGCCAACCGGGAGACGCACCCCCTCGACGGCCTGCACCCGCTGTGCCAGCCGGTGCGCAAGGGGTACCCCTCGGGTGGGTACTCCGAGCAGGACRACCCCGGCGCCACCGGAGGTCTTCTCGAGAATCTGATGCGCCATCCGGCTGACGATCCGGGTGATGTCGTCTGCGGACAGTACTGCCCGGGCGGTGCCGGGACGGCGCGATGCGGGGTCGCTCGCGGCAGCCGGGGCCACGCGGCATCCCTCCTTCCCCGCCTCACGGGACGGTCCTTAAAGGAGTGGTCCCAGCGACGTTACCAGGGCCCTCAGGACGTGTGAGGATCTCGCCGCCGGACGCCGACGCCCCTGGCGCCCGGCGCGACGACGGGTCGCCCACCGGTCCGGACAGCGCGGGACGTTATTGCCGCGCCAACCACGCAGCATCATGTTGTCACTACTTGTCACTGGGTTCGATGCCGTCGCCACAGCGGTGGCGGCATCCGGAAGTTCCCACCGCTCAGGCGTAGGGCGCAACCAGAGGGCTACAGAAAGTGGTACAAAGAAAGAGGCGACACGACCCCCCGGGTGTCGAGCGTCAACCCGGCGGGCACTACTATCGGTAACCGCCGGCGGCACGAGCCCCGGTTCCAACTGATCGACCACGACAGGAGTGGGCACTCCGATGTCCGACTATGCGAAGGCGCTCGGTGCTCGGCTGCGCGCGATACGCACCCAGCAGGGGCTCTCGCTTCATGGCGTCGAGGAGAAGTCGCACGGTCGGTGGAAAGCCGTCGTCGTGGGTTCCTACGAACGTGGGGACCGCGCCGTCACCGTGCAGCGCCTCTCCGAGCTCGCGGAGTTCTACGGCGTTCCGGTGGGGGAGCTTCTTCCCGAGGGTTCCACCGTCGCTCCGCTGGAGCAGTCTCCTCGGATCGTTCTCGACCTCGAGCGTCTCTCCCAGGTTCCCAAGGAGCAGGGTGGTCCGYTCGCCCGGTACGCGGCGACCATTCAGAGCCAGCGCGGCGACTACAACGGCCGGGTGCTCTCGATCCGGTACGAGGACCTGCGCTCGCTCGCGGTGATCTACGACACCTCGCCGAGCAAGCTCACCGAGCAGCTCGTCTCTTGGGGCGTGCTGTCTCCGGAGCAGGGCGCGGACGCCGCGGCGACCGACGTCTAGCCTCGCTCCGGTATCGCGGTACCGGTACCGCGATACCGGTACCACAATCCGCCGGCTCGCATCCGCGCCACCCGCGGCACACGTATCCGGGGAAGGACCCGGTACGTCGCCTGGGCGACGTACCGGGAACGCCGATCCCGGTTCCCTCCCGGCAACCGGGCAACCCCGGTGGACCGCCGCTACGACGGCTGGCCGGGAATTGAATCCACCGCCGATCCCCGTCCGGTCGACTCGGCCGGGGTGGCCAGGCCCTTTCCCTCGACCAGACTCGCGAGCAGCCCGTTGACAAACGCCGGCGACCGGTGGGTGGAGAGGTTCTTCGCCAGTTCCACGGCTTCGTCGATGGCGACCCGATCCGGGACGTCGGGACGCCAGAGCAGTTCCAGCACGGCAATCCGCAGAATGTTGCGGTCGACCGGCGGCATCCGCTCCAACGTCCAACCCTCGGCGTACCGGGCGATCCGCTCGTCGATCTCCCCGCGGCGCTCGACGACCCCCTCGACCAGCTCGACGGCGTATTCCGACACCGGTGGATCGGACTGGGCCAGCCGGGCAGCGAGGATCTCCGGCACGGCGCTCGCGCGCACGTCCGCTTCGTAGAGGATGTCCAGCGCCCGTTTACGGGCTTTGGACCTGGCGCTCAGCTCGTCACCCGGCCCAGGTACCGGCCGTCACGCGTGTCGACCTTGACCTTTTCCCCACTGGTGATGAACAGCGGCACGTTGATGGTGGCGCCCGTCTCCAGGGTGGCCGGCTTCGTCCCGCCGGTCGAGCGATCGCCCTGCACCCCCGGGTCGGTCTGCGAAATGGTCAGCTCGACGCTGGCCGGCAGTTCGACATAGAGCGGGGCGCCGTCATGTAGCGCGACGGTGGCCACGGTGTTTTCCAGCATGTAGTCRGCCGTCCCACCGACGACATCCGGCGGGATCGGGATCTGATCGTAGGACTCGCTGTCCATGAAGACGAAATCGGCACCGTCCCGGTAGAGGTAGGTCATCTCGCGGCGGTCGACGGTCGCGACGTCAACCTTGACCCCGGCGTTGAAGGTGCGGTCGACGACCTTCCCGGTGAGCACGTTCTTCAGGGTCGTGCGGACGAACGCCCCACCCTTACCCGGCTTGACGTGCTGGAAGCCGACGACGTTCCACAACACCCCGTCGATGTCGAGCGTCATGCCGTTCTTCAGGTCGTTGGTGGTCGCCACTGCGCGCGTTCTCCGTTTCCATCGCCGTACGCCGACGGCGGGTGTGGTCGTTCCCCGGACCCTCGTGCGAGGACCGCGGTGCTCTCTCCCCAGGCCATCCCCAGGCCGCTTCCATCCTCAGGCCGCTTCCGGACCCCGCCACCGGGCGAACGCACCGGGCGCGGACACCGGGCGCGGACGTGGCGGCGATCCTACAAACCGCCGCGACGAGTCTACCGACCCTCGGCGACAGTGGTGAACGCCGCGATCAGCAGGCCAGCGTCCGGATTGTCCAGGATGACGGTGCGGCCCTGCGCCTCGAGGCCGACGAAACGCATCCGCCGTCCCMGCGCCTTCTTGTCGACCCGCATCGCGTCGAGCAGCGCCGCCCACCGGTCGTCCCGGTAGGTCACCGGCAGGCCGATGCGGGTCAGCAGCTCACGGTGCCGGTCGGCGGTGGCGTCGTCGAGGCCGACGACGAGCCGGGACAGCTCCGCCGCGAACACCATGCCCACCGAGATCGCCGCGCCGTGCCGCCAGCTGAAGTGCTCGACCTTCTCGATGGCATGACCGAGGGTGTGACCATAGTTGAGGATCTCCCGCCGGCCGTCCTCCCGCGGATCGCCGGAGACCACCTCGGCCTTGACCCGGATGGACCGCTCGATCAGCTCGGGCAGATGCGCGGCGCCGGTCGGATCGGCGTCGAGCAGATCGAGGATCGCCGCGTCGGCGATGAAACCGGTCTTGACGACCTCGGCGAGCCCGGCGCGTACCTCGACGGCCGGCAGAGACTCCAGCGCCGCCAGATCGCACAGCACGCCGAGCGGCTGGTGGAAGGCCCCGACCAGGTTCTTGCCCGCGTCGATGTCGATGCCGGTCTTCCCGCCGACCGCCGCGTCGACCATGCCGAGCACGGTGGTCGGCACCTGGACGACGTCCACCCCGCGCAGCCAGCTCGCGGCGACGAACCCGGCCAGGTCTGTCACGGTGCCGCCGCCGAGGCCGATCACCATGTCGTCCCGGGTGAAGCCGATCCGGCCGAGCACGTCCCAGCAGAAGCCGGCGATCCGCAGCTGCTTGGCCTCCTCGCCGTCGGGCACCTCGATGGCGTGCGCCTCCACGCCCGCGTTCTCCCGCAGGTCGGCGACGACGGCGTCCGCGGTGGCCCGCAACGCCCCGGGATGGATCACCGCGGCGCGGGTCCGCCCGACGACGGTCTCGGCGAGCTCGCCGAGCAGGCCCACCCCGAGCACGACGTCGTAGGGACGCCCGCCGCCCGGCCGTACCGGGATCCGCACGATGTCGGAGGCCTTCACCTGCATACTCACCGTTTGCCCCCCGCGGCGTCCGCCGCCTCGTCCGGTTCGCTGCCCCCCGCGGCGTCCGCCGCCTCGTCCGGTTCGCTGCCCCCCGCGAGCAGCGGGCCCAGGGCCGCCGCCAGCAGGTCGGTCACCTCGTCCGGCTCGTGCCCCGCGGTGTCGATGACCACCGTCGCCACCTCGGCGTAGAGCGGCCGGCGCGCCCTGAGCAGGGCGGCGAGCCGCGTGCGGGGCCCCTCGACCAGCAGTGGACGGTCCCGGGCGAGGCCCACCCGCCGCACCGCGTCGGAAACTCCCACCTCAAGATAGACGACCCGGTGCCCGGCCAGCAGGGTCCGGTTCTCGGCGTCGAGCACCGCTCCCCCGCCAAGGGCCAGGACCCCCCGGTGATCCGCGAGCGCGGCCGCCACCGCCCGGCGCTCGGCCAGCCGGAAGTACTCCTCACCATGATCGAGAAAGATGTCCGCGACGGTGGTGCCGAGCGCCGCCTCGATGTCGGCGTCGGTGTCGCGGAAACCCACCCCCCACCGCCGCGCCAGCTGGGTGCCCACCGTCGTCTTCCCCGCTCCGGGCGCTCCGACCAGCACCACCATCGGCCCCGTCCAGGCCATCGGCCCCGTCCACGCGTCCGTCGCCGGCTCCCCCACGATGATCCTCTGTCTTCGCCGCCTGCCGATTCCCGCCGCCGATCAGCGGATGACCAGGGACTTCAGGTACCCCTCGTAATTACGCCGGGTCTCCTCCACCGAGTCCCCCCCGAACTTCTCCAGCGCCGCGTCGGCGAGCACGAGGGCGACCATCGCCTCCGTCACCACCCCGGCCGCGGGCACCGCGCACACGTCGGACCGCTGGTTGATCGCGACCGCCGCCTCGCCGGTGGACACGTCCACCGTGGACAACGGCCTGGTCAGCGAGGAGATCGGCTTCATCGCCACCCGCACGCGCAACGGCTCGCCCGTGGTCATGCCGCCCTCGACCCCGCCGGCCCGGTCAGTCGCCCGCCGCACCCGCCGGCTGCCGGCACCGGCCGGCTCGATCTCGTCGTGCGCCCCGGAACCCCGCCGCCGCGCGGTGGTGAAACCGTCCCCGAACTCGACGCCCTTGATCGCCTGAATGCCCATCAGCTCGCCCGCGATCCGGGCGTCGATGCGCCGGTCGCCGTGCACGTAGCTGCCGAGCCCGGGCGGGCAGCCGTACGCCAGCACCTCGACGATGCCGCCGAGGGTGTCCGCGTCGGCGTGGGCCACGTCGATCTCGGCGACCATCCGCACGCTGGTCGCCTGGTCGGCACAGCGGACCGGGTCCGCGTCCACCGCCGCCAGCGACGTCGGGGCGGGCACCCCCGGGGGCACCTCGACCGCGCCGATCGCGACGACATGCGAGATCACCTCGATGCCGTAGGCCTGCCGCAGCAGTGCCTTGGCCGCGGTGCCGAGCGCGACCCGCGCGGCGGTCTCCCGGGCGCTGGCGCGCTCCAGCACGGGCCGGGCGTCGTCGAACCCGTACTTCTGCATGCCGGCGAGATCGGCGTGGCCGGGCCGGGGCCGGGTCAGCGGGGCTGCGCGGCCCAGGCCCGCCAGCGCCGCCGGATCGACCGGGTCGGGCGACATGACCCGCTCCCACTTGGGCCACTCGGTGTTGCGGACGACCACGCTGACCGGGCCGCCGAGGGTGACRCCGTGGCGGACTCCACCGAGCAGCTCGACCTCGTCACGCTCGAAGCTCATCCGCGCGCCGCGACCGTGCCCGAGCCGGCGGCGGGCCAGCTCGGCGGAGATGTCGGAACTGGTCATCCGGATCCCGGCGGGCAGCCCCTCGACCGTCGCCACCAGGGCGGGACCATGGGACTCCCCCGCCGTCAGCCAACGCACCATGACCCCAGTCTTTCACGCTCACCGCCCCTGTCACGACCGCGCTCAGGCAGGACAACCGGAATCAAACGGAACTATCAGTATCAAGTAGGACAAACGAGATCAGCCGGCGCGACCGAGGACGGCGAGCAGCGTCCCGGCGAGCAGAAAGGGACCGTAGGCGATGCGGTCATGCCGGCCGACCCGGCCCGCCACGAGCAGCGCGCTCGCCCAGAGCCCCCCGAGGACGATGCCGGCRAACAGCCCGAACACCACACTCGGCCAGCCGAGCCAGCCCAGCGCACCGCCCAGCAGGCCGGACACCTTGACGTCCCCGCGCCCGAGCCCCGCCCTCGGCAGGCAATGCACCCCCAGGAAGATCACCCAGACGGCAGCCGCGGCCATCCCGGCGCGCAGCAGACGGCCGGGCTCGCCGGTGAGCAGCGCGGCGAGGCCGAACAGCCCGGCGAGCACCGGATAGGACGGCAGTACCAGATGGTCGGGCAGGCGGTGCACCCGAAGATCGATCACGGCCAGCCAGACCCCGACGACCGCCAGATACACATAGGCCGGCAACCAGCTCGGATGATCGTGCAGGGCGACGGTCACGGCCGCGGCGACCAGCACCGTCACGGCACCGAGCGCCGCCGCCCCGGGCGCCTCCCGGTGCGGGGCCTGCCCGGGCAGCGCCGGCACGCCGGCCACGATCCGGCGACCGAACGGCAGGGCGGCGAGCGCAGGAAGGGCGATCAACGTGCTGAGCGCGCCGCCCGGCACCACTCCCGGCACCGCTATCCGCCGGCAGGTCCACCGCGGCCGCGGGGACCGCTCCCCGCGAGACCGTGGCCGCCCGGCACGCCGACCTCCACCGCCGGGGGCCTGTTCCCCCGCGTCCGCTCGTCCAGCGCGGCCTGACCCGCGGCCAGCAGAACGCTGGTGGGAACCACCTGCCCGGTGAAGTGCTCGACCTGCCCCACGGCCTGGGCGGCGAGGATCTCCAGGCCACCTGCGACCCGGGCACCGGCCCGGTAGGCCGCGGCGGCCAGCGCCGTGGGCCAGGGATGATAGAGCAGTTCTACGAGCTGGCAGGCTGGCGGCCACGGTCCGGTGGCGAGCCCGTCGGTCGCGCCGGCGGGCGTGGTGGAGATGACCAGATCCGGACCGGCAGGCAGGCCCGCGGCCAGCAGCTCCCAGGGCAGCGCGGTGACCTCGACGCCCAGCCGCGACCCGATCTCCGCCACCTCCGCCACGGCGGCGGGCCGGCGGGCGACGACGCCGAGGCGGGTGCAGCCCGCCGCGGCGACCGCCGCGACCGCGGCGCGGGCCGTGCCACCGGCACCGAGTACGAGCGGCTGGCCTGGGACCGCGCCGCGCATCACCCGGCGCAGCGCCATGCCGATGCCGTCCACGTCGGTGTTGTAGCCACGCAACCGGCCGGCGGGCCCGACGACGACCGTGTTGACGGCGCCGATGACCGCCGCCGTCGCGTCCACCTCGTCGAGCAGGTCGAGCGCGACGGTCTTGAGCGGCATGGTCAGGGACAGCCCGACCCAGCCCGGATCCGTGCGGACCCGGGTGAGCATCGCGGCGAGCCCGGTCTCGTCGCAGTGCACGGCGGTGTACGTCACCGCGAGACCGAGCTTGGCGTAGGCGGCGGCATGCAGCAGCGGGGAGAGCGAATGGTCCACCGGTGCCCCGAGCACGGCGGCGCGGGTGGGGCCCGACGGCGGCGCGGTGGCCGCGACGGTCGCCGGCGGTTCCATGGGCCGACGACGGCACTCAGGGGGYCGACGGCGGGCCGGGGTAGTGCCGGCGGGAACGATCTCCGGCACTACCGGGCCCTCCTCATGCTTGCGGGCCTCATGCTCGCGGCTTCCCTCGCACTACTCACGACCTCCTTCACGYCGGTACTGGGCCTCTGCCTGCTCCCACTCCCGCTCCGTGGTGGCGAAGACCGTCACCTTGCTCTGCGGCATGGAGACGAAATAGAACCACGATCCGTCGGCCKGTTCCAGTGCCGACCGCAGCGCCCAGACGCCGGGGTTGGAGATTGCGCCCGGCGGCAACCCTTTCACGGCCCGCGTGTTGTACGGGTTGTTCTGGGCGAGTTGTTCCTTGGTCAACGGCCCCTCGTACCCGTCCGTGGCGTAGCGGGTGGTCGAGTCCATGTCGAGCCGGCCAAATCTTCCCGATGTGTCCCTGAGCCGATTGTAGATCACCCGGGCCACCTTCGGACCCTCGTCGCGGTTGGCCACCTCCTTCTCGATGATCGAGGCGATGGTGACGATGTCCTTCGGCGGGACCCCGAGCGCGGCGGCCCTRCCCTCCAGATCGATCGCCGCGGTCTCCCGCTTGAAGCGGTCGACGAAGGAACGCAGCAACTGCTCGGGCGTGGCCCCGGGCACGAGGTCGTAGGTAGACGGGAAGAGATAGCCTTCCAGCAGGTTCGGCGGCGCGTAGGACGGCAGGCCCAGCTGGGCGGGGTTCTTCGCGATCGCCTCCAGGTCCGCCATCGACGTGCCCGGGAGGCGTTCATGCAGTGCTGTGAGGACCTCACGGACGGTCATGCCCTCTTTGATGACGAACTTGAACGGCGCGGACGAGGCAGGGTCGAGCAGGGCCTCGAGCGCCGYGGCGGCGCTCATCCTGGTGTGCAGACGGTAGGTGCCCGGCTGGATGCCCAGCGACTTCGGATTCGCGGTGGCGGCCTTGACGAACGCGGCGACACTCGCGGTCACGTTCGCGTCGTGCAGCTCCCCGGCGATCTCCCGGGTACTCGCCCCGGCCGGGATCTGGACCATCGCGATGCCCTCGCCGGAGCCGGAGTAGTCGGCGGGCTCGCCAGCCGAGATGTGCCCGACGACCTTCCCCACCCCGTAGATCCCCAGTCCCAGCAGGGCGGCGACCACGACAAGCACCGCGATGAGCTTCGGCAGCGCGCGACCGCGCCGGCCGCCGTCGGGACCGGGCTCGTCCCAGCCGCCGCCGTCGTCCCAGGCGCGGTGGTCCCAGTCGACCCCGGCACGGTCGTCCGGGTACTGATCATCGGCGTAGTGTTCATCCGAGTAACGATCACCGCGCTGGCGGGCCCGACGGCGACGCGAGTAGGGGTCCTCGTCGAGCATCTCGTCGAGGTCGCCGCCGGTCACCTCTCGTCCGACGGCGGGACAACACCGTCCGGAGCCCGGGGGCCGTCTCTCGGAGCCCGGACCACGCCGTCCGGACCCGCGGCCGGGGCGGCACACCCGATCACGCCGGGCGCGGCRCTCCCCCGGCGGCTGTCCAGGTCGTGCTGCAGGATCTGCACGGCTGCCTCCTGATCCACGAGACTCYGGCGGGCACGCGAACGAACGCCACGCTCGGCCATCCTGCGATGAGCCGCAACCGTGGTGAGCCGCTCGTCCACAAAACGCACGGGGACGGGTGCGATCCGCTCGGCGAGTACCTCGGCGTACTGCCGCACCAGCCGGACCGCCCGGCCTTCCTGCCCGGACATCTGTCTGGGCAGGCCGACCACGACCTCTACAGCCTGCCGCTCCCGGACGATGAGGACGAGCTGATCTATGTCCGCATTACCCCGTCTGTCCCTGGCCAGGGTAGTCACCGGAACCGCGAGCACGCCGCCCGGGTCGCTCGCGGCGACCCCGACCCGCACCGAGCCGACATCGACCCCGATCCGCACCCCGGGCCGAGAATCCCCGGGCCGAGAATCCCCGGGCCGGGAGCCCGAGCCGCTCACCGCGAGGCGTGCTCGGCCACCAGCCCCCGCAGCCTGGCGAACACCGCCGGCACCAGCTGTGGGTTCCCCCCGCCGCCCTGGGCCACGTCCGGCTTGCCGCCACCCTTGCCACCCAGGCTCGCCCAGGACTGCCGCACCAGGTCACCGGCGCGCAGCCCCCGGCCGCGCGCGGCGTCGTCGGTCACCACGACGATCGACGACCCGTCGGCCTTGGCCACGGCGACGACGGCGGGCCGCCCCGCCAGCCGCCCACGCACGTCCAGCGCCAGCAGCCGCACGTCGTCGGGGGCGGTGCCGGCGGGCACCTCGGCGGTGACCACGGCGACGCCAGCCACCTCCTCGGCACCCTCGGCCAGCGCCCCGGCCCCGGCGAGTACCGCGGCGGCCCGCAGTCGTTCCAGCTCCCGCTCGGCGTCGCGCAGCCGGCCGACGATGTCGGTGACCCGGTCCACCAGCTCATCCGGACGGGCCTTCAGCGCGGTGGACAGCTGCGACACCAGGAGATGCTCGCGCGCCAGGTAGCGGAAGGCGTCGAGGCCGACCAGCCCCTCGACTCGGCGGGTGCCCGCGGAGATCGACGCCTCCGACAGCAGCTTCACCGCGCCGAGCTGCGCGGAGCTCGCGACGTGCGTGCCACCGCACAGCTCGCGGGCGTAGTCGCCCACGTCGACGACCCGCACGGCGTCGCCGTACTTCTCGCCGAACAGCGCCATCGCGCCGAGCCGGCGGGCCTCCTCCTGCGTGGTTACGAAAGCCCGCACCGGCAGGTCACGCAGGGCAACCTCGTTGATCTCGTCCTCGACGTCGGCGAGCACCGACGGCGGCACCGCGCCGAGGGCGTGGAAGTCGAACCGCAGCCGGCCCGGGGAGTTCAGCGAACCGGCCTGGGTCGCGCCCTCGCCCAGCGCGCGACGGAACGCGGTGTGCACGAGATGGGTGGCGGTGTGCGACCGGGACACCGCGCGGCGACGATCGGCATCCACCTCCGCGAACACCTCCACGCCGAGCCGCAGCTCGCCGCCGAGCACCCGCACCCGGTGCAGGACCAGGTCGGGCACGGGCCGCTGGACGTCGAGCACCTCGACCTCGCCGCCGTCGAAACGCAGCCGACCGAGGTCGGGCTCCTGGCCGCCGCTCTCGGCGTAGAAGGGGGTCGCGTCGAGCACGACCCCGACCTCGGTGTCCTCCCCCGCCGCCGCCAGCCCCGCGCCGTCGGCGATGYCGACGAGGCCCACCACGCCGGAGGTCCGGCTGAGCTCCTCGTACCCGGTGAAGGTCGTCGGGCCGGAACGGGCCAGGATCGGCCGGAACGCGGACAGGTCGACGTTGCCGATCCGCCGCGCGGCCCGGTCCGCCTTCGCGGCCTGCCGCTGGCGGTCCATCAGCCGGCGGAAACCCGCCTCGTCAACGGAAAGGCCCGCCTCAGCGGCCATCTCCAGTGTCAGGTCGATCGGGAAGCCGTAGGTGTCGTGCAGCTTGAAGGCCGCCTCGCCGCCCAGCGTGGTCGAGCCCAGGGATCGGGCCTGGCGCGCCGCGGTGTCGAAGATCGTGGTACCGGTGCGCAGCGTCTCGGCGAACGCCTGCTCCTCCGCGACGGCGACCCCGGTGATCGTCTCGGCATTGTCGAGCAGTTCGGGGTAGATCGTCCCCATCGCCGACCCGACGACCGCGAACAGCTCGCTCATCACCGGCTCGTGGGCACCGAGCAACCGGGCGTTACGGATCGCCCGGCGCAGCATGCGGCGCAGCACGTAGCCGCGCCCCTCGTTGGAGGGGAYGACGCCGTCGGAGATCAGCATCGCGGCGGTGCGGGTGTGGTCGGCGATCACTCGCAACCGCACGTCATCGGCGGGGTCCGCGCCGTAGCGCCGCCCGGTCAGCCGGCCGGCGGCGTCGAGCACCGGCCGGGAGATGTCGATCTCGTAGAGGTTGTCGACACCCTGGAGGATGGTCGCCATCCGCTCCAGGCCCATCCCGGTGTCGATGTTGCGGGCCGGCAACTCACGCTCGATCGGATAGTCGTACCCGGCGCCCTCGCCCCGCTCGTACTGCATGAAGACGAGGTTCCAGACCTCGAGGTAGCGCTCCTCGTCCGCGATCGGACCGCCCTCACGGCCATAGGCGCAGCCGCGGTCGAAGTAGATCTCGCTGCACGGCCCGCACGGCCCGGGCACGCCCATCGACCAGAAGTTGTCCTCCTTGCCGCGGCGCTGGATGCGCTCKGCGGGCAGCAGCTTGCGCCAGATCCCCTCGGCCTCGTCGTCGTCGAGGTAGACCGTCGCCCACAGGTCGTCGGCCTTGAAGCCGAACCCTTCGGTGAGCAGCTCGAAGGCGAACGGGATCGCCTCGGCCTTGAAATAGTCGCCGAACGAGAAGTTGCCGCACATCTGGAAGAAGGAGGCGTGCCGCGCGGTGTGCCCGACATTCTCGATGTCGACCGTCCGGACACATTTCTGCACGCTGGCCGCCCGCGGCCACGGCGCCGGGAGATCCCCGAGAAAATAGGGCTTGAAAGGCACCATGCCGGCGTTGACCAGCAGCAACGTCGGATCCTGGGCCACCAGTGAGGCGCTCGGGACGACGGTGTGCCCGCGCCGGGCGAAGTGGTTGAGAAAGCGGCTACGGATYTCGGCCGTGTCCATCGGGTTCACGTCGTCCAGACTCGTGGGAAGAGGTTCGACATCCCGGGGTGGCGTGCTGTGGTCGGGCGCGCCTTCCGGGCTGCGGTGAGGGCGGGTGCCCCCGGCCCGCGGGCAAGGGAGTCCTCAGGGCCGCCGGGCGCCGGGGACGAGCCGCATCGTGCGTTCGGCGTCGTCGAGGTCAGCGGGGTAACGCGGCGCGCCGGAGCCGGCGACCCGCGCCGCGGTGTCCCGGGGCGGGGCAGCCCCGACCGCGTCGCCTCGATCCGCTTCGTCCGGATCACCGTCGAGGCCGAGCGCGACACGGATCTCCTCCTCCCGCTCGGCCGCGGCCTCGCGCACGTCCGCGAGGAACTCCTGTACCGACTGTACGAGAGAGCCGGCCAGACTCGTCGGTGTCAGGGAGGCTGCGGCCTTAGCCACCTGGCGCACCACCACGACGCCGGCCGCCGCCCCGAAAGCGAGATAGAAGATCCTCGACATCTACCGGCCTCCCCGACGCCCGCCCGCCGCGCCGGCGGCCGTGGACACCGACGGGGTCTTCTCGCCCGCGGGCTGCGGGCCGCCGCGCCCGGCCGGCCGCCGCGCCGCCTTCTCGGCCTTCATCTGGGCCGTCACCCGGGACTCGACCTCCGAGCGGGTCCGCTTGGCCGCCGCCTTGCGCACGCCGTAGCTGAACGCCGCGACGCGCACCATCGGGCCGCCGAGCGTCGCCGCGAACAACGACGTCAGCGAGGAGAYGTTGGTCGTGATCGACTGCACGTTCGCCGTGATCGCGTCGACCCGGTCGAGTTCCTTGTTGACATGCGAGAGCGCCAGATTGACCTCGTCGACCGTCGCGCCGGCCTGCCTGACCCGGGCGGTTCCCTCGTCGAGGGCGAGACCGGTCTGACGTACCCKGGCCGCGGCCTCATCGAAGATCTTACCGAGCTTGAGCAGGACGTAACAGCCGAAGAGGACGAGCACCGCGAACGCGCCCGACGCGATCAGGCCCGCGACCGCACCACCGGACATATGTGCTCCTGCCTCCATCGTCGTTGGGCCGGTCCCACCCCACCCGATTCGATCCGCCGTGCCGCGGGCGCCACCCAGCCGACGCTCCTGGAGTGACCTTACCGAGACGGCTACCGGGGCCACGGGTAGCCCCCACGAGAGGAGTCAGGACGGCGAGGAGGGCGGTGGGGAGGGCGGTGGGGAGGGCGGTGGGGAGGGCGGTGGGGAGGGCGGTGGGGACGAGCCCGGGGACGGCGGTGGGTCACCGCGCACGACGCCACGCAGCTCATGGACCCGATCGGCCGCGCGGCGCTCGAAGCCGTTACCGCTCGGCTGGTAGTAGTCGGTCGAGGTCAGCCCGTCCGGCGGGTACTGCTGACGCACGACGTTGCCGGGGGCCTCGTGCGGGTACCGGTAGCCCGCGCCGTGGCCGACCCGCCGCGCGCCGCGGTAGTGGGCGTCGCGCAGATGCGCGGGCACCGGTCCGGCCCGCCCGGCACGAACATCCGAGGTGGCGGCGTCGATCGCCCGGATCACCGCGTTCGACTTGGGCGCCRGCGCCAGGTGGATGACCGCCTGCGCGAGCGCCAGGCGGGCCTCGGGCAGGCCAACGAACTCCAGCGCCTGACTGGCCGCGACCGCGACACCGAGCGCGCCCGGATCGGCCATGCCAATATCCTCACTGGCAAGGATGATCATCCTCCGGGCGACGAACCGGGGATCCTCGCCGGCCTCCAGCATCCGCGCGAGGTAGTGGAGGGCCGCGTCGACGTCGCCGCCCCGCATCGACTTGATGAAGGCACTGATCACGTCGTAGTGCTGGTCCCCGGACCGGTCGTAGCGCACTGCGGCTCGGTTGACRGCCCGCTCCAGCAGGTCGAGATCGAGCCGTGGCCGCGGGTTGACGAACGCCTCGGCGTCTGCCCCGGCATCGRCACCCGCTCCGGCCTTCCCACCCGGTCCGGACTCACACTCATGGGCTTCGAGCAGCGCCTCGGCCCCGGCCTCCAGGGTGGTGAGGGCCCGGCGGGCGTCACCTCCGGCAAGGCGGACCACGTGCTCGCGGGCCTCGTCGGACACCGACAGCCGCCCGTCGTACCCACGCGGGTCGCRCAGCGCCCGGGTCAGCACCCCGCGGATGTCGTCGTCGGTCAGCGGCTCCAGCGTCAGCAGCAACGACCGGGACAGCAGGGGGCTGACCACGGAGAAGAAGGGGTTCTCGGTGGTGGCGGCGACCAGAGTGACCCAGCCGCGCTCGACCGAGGGCAGCAGCGCGTCCTGCTGCGTCCGGGTGAACCGGTGCACCTCGTCGATGAACAGCACCGTGCGCGCACCGGACGTTGACAGCGTCTCGCGAGCCTCGTCGATGACGGCGCGGACATCCTTCACGCCGGCGGTGACCGCGGACAACTCCCGAAAGCGTCGCCCGGTCGCCCTCGACACGATGTGCGCCAGCGTGGTCTTGCCGGTGCCGGGCGGTCCCCACAGCACGACCGAGGTGGTTGCGCCCCCCTCGACCAGCCGGCGCAGCGGGCTTCCCGGCCCGAGTAGATGCCGCTGGCCCACGACCTCGTCCAGGGTCCGTGGCCGCAGCCGGGCGGCGAGCGGAGCCGCGCGGTCCACCCCCGGACCGCCRCCACGCCGATCCCGGAGAGCGGCGAACCCCGAGGCGGAGCGGGACGCCGTCCCGGCCTCCGACGCGTCGGACGCCCCGGCACCAGCCCCGGCACCATCGGAGAGATCGGCGTCGAACAGGCTCACCCGTTCACCGTACGACCGTCGTACGACCGCTGGGAGGCACGATCAGCCCGGAGCACGGCAGACGGCGGCCTCCGACGGCGGCCTCCGACGGCGGCTCACCGAAGCAGGCATATTACATACAACGGTATAAGTGTCTTAAATTGGCCCTTAAGCCTACGCCCATTCCCCCGACCACACTCGGACCACCAGAGCTTCATTGCCGATGCACCGGAACGCGGCCAATGCGCCGGAACGCGCGGCGAACGGGTAGTGCACCGCGCGCCATCCGGAACAATCCCCCGAGAGACCACSCTTCGTTCACGTCGGACACCGGACCTCAATGGCGCGCGTATTATCATTCAGCTAGTCCGTTCAGCTGCTCGACTGAGCACATGTGCCGCCTTCGTGGTAATGCACGGTGTTCCGGACGGAACCGCGCCCGAAACCAGGCCGGATTACGAAATCGCCCTGACCAGCCCAGATCGCAACGACGGGCTACCGCCCCTCACCCGGGGCGGGTGCCCGCAGAACCCACCCTCGCCACGGCACAGCCACACCACACCGTCAGAACCGACCAGCTCACCCGGAGACCGAAACCCTGCCCCGGAGAGGTGTCATCCGATGACCGTGCTACAGCCGCCCCGCGCCCTCGGAAACCGTGCCGCCGCATCACGCGGGCACCGCTTCGACAAGAACAGCGCGATACCCGAAGCTCCGATCGCATCAGCCGAGCCGACCGGGCATCCGGTTCGGCTGGCCCGCCCGGGG